>JAWVZN010000053.1:0-16989 GCA_033722155.1 Gemmatimonadota bacterium
CCGAGGATCGCGGCGAAGGAGAGGGGCATCAGGGTGAGCGAGGGGGGCTCGCCGATCCGGTGGGAGACCCCCACGAAGATCGGGACGAAGACCACGACGACGGCGGTGTTGTTGAGGAACGGGGAGATCGCGGCCGCCACCAGCAGGAGCAGCAGGAGCCGGCGCCGCGAGCCGCCCGGCGGAGCGGCCTGGGCCCACCGTGCGATCGCCGCCACCGCCCCCGTCTTCACCAGCCCGAGCGAGAGGACCAGCATCGCCGCCACCGTCACGGTGGCCACGTCGCTGAAGCCCGCCACCGCCTCGGCCGGGCTCAGGATCCCCGCCGCGAGCAGCACCACCGGGATCGAGATCGCGACCTGGTCGATCGGGAAGCGTTCGGTGACGAAGAGCGCCACCGTGACCCCGATCGTCGCGAACACGAAGACGATCTCCCACGTCATGGCGGCTCCCGCGCAGTGGAATCGGTCGATGGAGAGGAGGTGCAGGCGGCCCGCCGGCCGCCGGACCTCAACGTAGCGGGGGGAAGGACGGATCGGCCAGAGCGCGCTTGCCGCGCCCGTGCCGGGGTGCGATCCTCGCCCCATGGCGGAGGCTCCCGAGGGCGCGCGGCACTACACCGGGCTGGTGGTCGAGGCGTACGACCTGTGGCTCGAGCAGAATCCGCCCGGCGACGAACCGTTCTACCGCGGGTACCTCGAGGAGGGCGGCGAGCCGGCGCTGGAGGTCGCCTGTGGCACCGGCCGGTTGCTGCTGGAGTACGTGGCGGAGGGCTTCGACGTCGACGGGGTGGACGCGAGCGAGCCGATGCTGGAGCGGTGCCGGGAGAAGGCTGCGGCGCGGGGGCTCGATCCCGCGCTGTACCTCCAGCCGATGGAGGGCCTCGACCTGCCCCGCCGCTACCGCACCCTCTTCGTCCCGTACGGCTCGCTCCAGGCGCTCGTCGACTTCGACGACCTCGAGGCCGCCCTGCAGGGCTTCCGCGAGCACCTGGTGCCGGGGGGGCGGCTGGTCGTGGCGCTGTTCGTCCCCGGCGAGGAGCTCGACCCCCTTCCCCGCTGGCGGATCCGCCGCGAGGCGACCCGGCCCGACGAGGCCACGATCCTGATGCACGAGGCGGTCGACTACGACCGCGCCGAGCAGGTGCTCACCGCCTGGTACCGCTACGAGGTGGTCGGGGAGGACGGCCGGATCGCCCGGGCCGAGATGCGGAAGATGCGCCAGCGGTGGTTCGAGGAGAACGAGTTCCGGCTGCTCCTGGAGGCGGCCGGCCTCGAGCCGGTCCGCACCCACGGCGACTACGGGGCGGAGCCGTACGGGGAGGAGCACTCCGAGCTGGTGTGGGTGGCCCGCAGGCCGGACGCCGCCGGTTAGCCGGCGGCTACGCCTCCGCTTCCCCGCGCTCCTCCTCGCCGTCCACGCCCTCGACCGCGGGGCGGAGCCACCGGAGGATGAGATAGTTCACGAGGCTCAGCGTGATCGCGACCTCGAAGCGCTGGAAGCCGACCGCCGCCCCGATCGCGCCCACGTTCCAGATGCTCGCCGCGGTGGCGATCCCCACCACGTGCCCGTCCTCGCCGAACTCCTTCAGGATCGCCCCGCCCCCGATGAAGCCGATCCCGGTCATGAGCCCCTGGACGATCCGGGCCTGGGCCTGGGCGTCCCCGGGGAAGGAGCGCTGGCCGATCAGGACGAACGCGCAGCACGCCAGCGCCACGATCGGGAAGGTGCGGAGCCCCGCCGGGCGGTTGGAGCGGTGGCGCTCGTAGCCGATCGGGAAGGCGAAGCCGAAGGCGGCGAGCGCCAGCCCCAGGTCCGCGAAGACGCCGGCCCAGTCGATAGCGGGCATCACGACGGCCAGAACACGGGGATCAGCAGCGTGGCCACGACGATCAGCAGCAAGTTAAGCGGGCCGCCGACCCGGACAAAGTCGACGAAGCGGTAGCCGCCCGGACCGTAGATCATGGTGTTCGTCTGATACCCCATCGGGGTGAGGAACGACGCCGACGCCCCGAACATCACCGCCACCAGCAGGGCGTACGGGTTGATCCCGAGATCGCCCGCGGCGAGGATCGCCACCGGGGTGAGCACGATCGCGGTGGCGTTGTTCGACACCACCGAGGTGAGGAGCGCCGCCACCACGTAGAACCCGGCCACCACCGCATACGGACCGAAGGCACCCAGGTGGACGACCACCTGCTCGGCGAGCCACCGCGCCGCCCCCGTCCCGTCCATCGCGATCCCGAGCGGGATCATGCCGGCCAGCAGGAAGACGACCATCCAGTCGAGCTCCTCGTACAGCTCCTCGACGGTGAGGCAGCCGGAGAAGATCATCGCGGCCACCCCGACCAGCGCGGAGGCCATGATCGAAACCGGCGTGAGCGCGGCGACCCCCACCACGCCGGCCAGGATGCCCGCCGCCACGACGGCCCGCGGGCGGTCGACCTTCGGCGGCTCGATCTCCCGGAGCGGGATGAACCCCGGCGTCTCCGAGAGGGCGGCGATCTCGTCGGCGCGGCCGTGGATCAGCAGGAGGTCCCCCGACTGGATCTCCGCCTCCTCGAGCCGGGTCCGGGTCGTCTCCTCGTGGTGGGTGATCGCCATCACCGTCACCTCGAAGCGCTGCTCGAAGTCGGTCTCCTCCAGGGTCCGCTCGGTGATCGGGGAGTTCGGCCCCACCAGCACCTCGGCCAGCCGCGCATCCTCGGCGGTGAGGTCCTCCTCCCGCTCCTCGTAGGAGGCGTAGGGGGTGGCCGCGGTGAGGCGCTCGCCGCGGGCGAGCCGCACCAGGTCCTCGCTGGCCCCCTGCGCGTACAGCACGTCGCCGGCGTGCAGCTCGTGCTCGGGCCCCGGCCGCCAGTAGGTGTGGTCGCCGTGGCGCAGGCCGAGGATCGTGGTGTCGTACTCCTCCTCCCACGCCTCCTCCAGCTCGTCGAGGGTGGTGCCGAGGGCGGGCGAGTCGGTCCGCACCGACAGCGCCGAGAGGTAGGCGGTGACCCCGTACTTGTCCGAGAGGTCGGTCGGGCCCCTCCGCCGCGGCATGAGCCACCGGCCGACGGTGAAGACGTAGGCGACGCCGATCCCCAGGTACACCAGCCCGAGCGGGGCGATCGAGAACATCGACAGCTCGTCGAACCCCCGCTCCCGCGCCATCCCGTAGACGATCAGGTTCGTGGAGGTGCCGATCAGCGAGACGGTGCCGGCGAGCATCGCCGTGAACGAGAGCGGCATCAGGTAGAGCGAGGCGGGCTGGTCGTCCCGCTCGGCCAGGCTCATGAAGACCGGCAGCAGCACCACCACGACGGCGGTGTTGTTGATGAACGGGGAGAGCGCCGCCACCACCAGGCACAGCACCAGCAGCCGCCGGCGCGGCCCCCCCAGCCGGGCGGAGCGGGCCCACCGGCCGATCCGGGCCACCACGCCCGTCTTGGTGAGCCCGATCGAGATCGCCAGCAGGGCGGCCACCGTCACCGTGGCGGTGTTGCTGAAGCCGCTCACCGCCTCCTCGGGGGAGAGGATGCCGGCCGCCAGCAGCACCGCCGGGATCCCCAGCGCCACCTGGTCGATCCGGTACCGCTCGGCGACGAAGAGGGCCAGCGCCACCAGGATCACCGCGAAAACGAAGGCGATCTGCCACGTCATCGCGCATGACGATGGCCCGCCCGGCCGGGAGCATCAAGCCCGGCCGCTCCCGCTCGAACCGGCGCTTGAACCGCCGGGTCCCGCAGCCTACTCTTTCCGGGCCGTGAGCGACGAGCAGACGCCCCCCGAGGACCTCGCCACCCAGCGGGACCGCCCCCGGACCGACGAGCCCCGTCTCGACGAGCAGGAGGGGGTGGAGTACGCGACCGGCCGGCCGGTGGAGGGCTTCCCGATCCGCTTCCGGTGGCAGACCGGGGTGTGGTTCGAGCTGTTCGAGAAGCAGGTGGAGCTCCTCGAGCGCGACATCGCCCGGGCCATGGCCGAGGACCAGGTGATGGTGTTCCTGTCCACGCCGCTCTCCGGCCGCGGGGGCGGCCACTTCGCCACCAACGTGGAGATCGCCGACCACACCCGCAGGCGCCTGATGGAGCAGTGGGGCCACCGCTTCTGGGTGCTCAACCCGGGCCAGTACCAGATGGAGTCGAAGGAGGGGACCGGCCTCATGCACCTTCACGCGAGGGAGCTCTCCCGGGAGCGTGGCGAGGAGATCGACGTCGACGAGCTCTTCCGGGAGCGCCCGCCCGGCGGCGGCGACTACATGCGGATGTGGACCCGGATCCTGGTGGAGGACGACGACGGGAACCGGGGCGGGCGGTGGGACGTGATCTACTTCCTGGGGCCCACCGACGTGCGCGACTTCTTCACCGAGAGCGGCGCCCGGACGTGGACCGCGGGGGTGGAGGAGTACTTCGCCCGGAAGGTGTCGATGAACCGGGAGTTCCACGAAACCTTCGCGCCCCCCTTCCTCGACGGAGACGGGAACCGCCTCGACGGCGAGGCGGAGACGCGCGAGTGGAAACGCCGCCGCGACGCTTTCTTCCGCTACTACACGATCCGCGCCGGGGTGAACTTCAGCCTCGGATCCCACGACGAGTACAACATCTGGCAGCTGCTGAACCGGCGCCGCCGGGAGGCCTCCGAGACCGGCGTGGCCGACCAGATCGCCGGCTTCTTCGACGGCCGCCAGATCGACCCCGCCTCGGCGACCGCCCGCACCGACGCCGGCTACGAGGTCGAGGGCGGGACGTCCTGACGGAGTCGGGGAGCCGCCTCCGCCGGCTGACCGAAGAGCTGCGCGAGCTCGAGGAGACCCTCCGCGAAGGTGGCGGGGCCGAGCGGATCGAGCGGGAGCACGACAAGGGGAAGCTCGTCGCCCGCGAACGGATCGAGCTGCTCCTCGATCCCGGGACCCGCTTCCGGGAGATCGGGCTCCTCGTCGCCTACGACCGCTACGACGGCGAGGCGCCCGCCGCGGGGGTGGTGACCGGGCTCGCCACCGTGGCGGGCCGCCCGGTGGTGGTGGTCGCCAACGACGCCACGGTGAAGGCGGGCTCGTGGTGGCCGGAGACGATCAAGAAGATGCTCCGCGCCCAGGAGATCGCGATGCGGTGCCGGGTGCCGATCGTCTACCTGGTCGACTCCTCGGGCGTGAACCTCCCCCATCAGGGGGGCGTCTTCCCCGGCCAGTACGGCGCGAGCCGGATCTTCTACTACAACTCCATCATGCGCCGCTACCTGCGGGTACCCCAGATCGCCGCGGTGATGGGGCCGTGCATCGCCGGCGGGGCGTACCTGCCGGCCCTCTCCGACGTGATCCTGATGGTGGAGGAGACCTCCTTCATGGGCCTCGGCGGGCCGAACCTGGTGAAGGGGGCCACCGGCCAGAAGGTGGACGCCGAGGAGCTCGGGGGCGCCCGGGTCCACACCGAGGAGAGCGGGGTCGCCCACTACCGGGTCCCCGACGACCCGAGCTGCGTGGAGCGGATCCGCGAGCTCGTGGCCGAGCTCCCGTACGCGGAGCCCGAGGGGGTCGAGCGGAACACGACCGCGGTGCCCGCCAGCGAGCCGACCACGCTGTACGACGCCCTCCCCGACGATCACCGTCAGCCCTACGAGATGCGGAACATCCTCGCGTGCCTCCTCGACGAGGGGCGGTGGGACGTCTTCCAGGAGGACCGGGCGCCGGAGATGATCTGTCTCACCGCCCGGCTCCAGGGGATGCCGGTCGGGGTGATCGCCAACGAGCGGGGGATGTTCTCCCAGGAGGACGGCCCGCCCCGCTTCGGCGGCATCGTGTACACCGAGAGCGCCGAGAAGGTGGCGTACTTCCTCGAGAACCTGAACCGCCACCGCACCCCGATGGTGTTCGTCCAGGACGTCTCCGGTTTCATGGTGGGCACCGAGGCGGAGCACGGCGGAATCATCCGCGCGGGGGCGCGCTTCGTCGAGGCGATGGCGACCGCCACCGTGCCGAAGCTGGTCCTCACCGTGAACCACGCCTCGGGCGCGGGCTACTACGCCATGGCGGGCCAGGGGTTCGACCCCGATTTCATCTTCACCCTCCCCACCGGCCGGATGGGGGTGATGGAGGGGGAGAGCGCGGTGCGGGCGGTGTTCGGCCGCAAGCTCGACGCCCTCGAGGAGGTGGGCGAGGAACCGAGCGCCGACCTCGAGGCGGAGATGGAGGCGGTGCGCCGAGACTACGAGCAGCAGCTCGACGCCCGCTACGCCGCCGCCCGCGGCTTCGTCGACGCGGTACTGAAGCCCGAGCGGGTGCGCGAGCGGCTGGCGAGCGCCCTGTGGGCCTCCCTCCACAATCCCGGTCCCCACCTGGGCGCCTTCGTCCTTCCCCGCGGCGAGGAGTTCCCCTGACGGACCTCGTAACGGAACCGTAACGCCCCTCCTGTATACTCCTCGCTCGTGGTCGGGTCTGTTCATCGAATCGAGGAGGCGAAACGTGGCGATCGGATTGCCGGAGAGAAAGCGGGATCTCGGCCCGCTCGTGGAGCGCCTTCGGGGGTGCTCGGCGCTGGCGGAGGTCGAAACGCCCGCGCTGACCGCCCTCGCGGCGGAGTCGCGCCTGGTGCGCTACGCGGAGGGGCAGCGGCTCTTCTCCCTGCTCGAATCCTCCCCCCGCCTCCAGTTCCTGAGCGAGGGGCTCGCGAAGCTGGTGGGGACCAGCCGCAACGGCCGGGAGCGGATCCTGTACGTGTATCGTCCCGGGGAGATCGTCGGTGCCCGGTACTTCATCGACACCCCGGAGTCCTCCCGGGAGGTCGTCGCCATGGAGCCCGCGGTCGCGGTGGTGACGAGCCCGGACCGCTTCCAGAGGGTGGGTCGGGATCATCCCCGGATCCTGCTCGCCGTGACCCGGGAGTTCACCGCACGGTTGCACCGGCTGAACGAGCGGACGATGGCGGCGATGGGCGAGGAGGTTCCCGTCCGCCTCTGCCGTCTGCTGCTCGACTTCAGCGATTCCGACGGCGAGGCGGAGGAGTGGACGGCGCTGGCCCACCCGCTCACCCACCGCACCATGGCCCAGATCATCGGCGCGAGCCGCCCCCACACCTCGGCCACCCTCGCCACCCTCGAGGACGCCGGCGCGGTGCGCCGAAACAATCCCCACGGGCTGTCGGTCCGCCCGAGCCGGCTCCGGGAGATCGTCCACGACGGGGTCTTCGAGCGGAAGACGGCCTAGCCCGCACTAGGCGCTCGCAGAGAGCTCCTCCACGAACAGCACTCCCCCCAGGTGATCGCCGTTCTCGTCGACGAACGGGGCGCAGCGGCCGCGGATCTCGATCGCCCGGCCCGGTTCCCTTTCGACCACGATCGCGCCCTCCCACAGCTTCCGCTTCCCCTCGGCGCACTCGCGAATCGGGCTCTCGGCCGGGATCTCGATGCCGAGCTCTGGAAGCCGCTTGCTGATCGCCTCGTCCGGGTCGAGCCCCCACAATCGCCTCATGGTCTCGTTCCAGGCGAACACTCGGAGATCGGGGCCGATGATCACCACCCCGCTCCGAGTGTTGGCGAGAAGAGCCTGCAACAGGGCCTTCGATTCCGGCAACGGGAGCGTTCGCGCCTCCAGCTCGTTCCTCGCGTCCTTCTCCAACTCCCGCGATGTTCCGGTCCCCTTCGTTCCCATCCGGCGGGTCTCCTCCTCGGGAGTATCGTCCAGATCCCTCGCCAGACGCTCCGCGAACCTCCGGTACTGCGCCGTGGCCCCCGCGGTGTCGCCCTGCTTCAGCAGCACCTCGAGGTGGCTGCGGACGATCGTCTCGTCGTAGGGAGCGATCTCGAGGGCGCGGGCGAACCAGCGGGAGGCGGACGCGAGCGCGCCGAACTCCTCCTCGCGACGGGCGACGTCGACGGCGGCCGCGACGGCGAGCCGGCGGAGCCGCTCCCGGCGGCTCTCGATCCACTCCTGAAGCGCACGCGGCCCGTCGGTCCGGAAAGTGGCGAGGAACTCCCCCCGATAGATCTCGAGAGCGCCCTCCCGGTCGCCGTCGTCGAGGGCGTCCTCGAATTCGGCCGCGTCGCAGGCGATCGCCCCCTCCGCGACCCCGATCATGTCGCGGCCGCCGCCGGCGAGGACTCCTTCTCCCAGACGGCGCTTCAGGTAGTGGAGCGACTGCCGCAGCGCGTTGTTCGCGTGGTGCTGGGACGCGTCGGGCCAGAAGGTGCCCACGACGTCGTCGCGTGCGCGGAGCCGCCCCGGGCGGGGGGAGGCGAGGTAGACGAGGAGGGCGAACCGCTTGGGCTCGAGGGGGACGGGCTCGTCGCCGTCCCGGGCTCGAAGCGAGGCGCTTCCGAGTGTCCGGAGCTCGTAGACGGGAGCCAGAGCCACCTCCTCGCCGAAATCACGATCGTACCCGAACGGACCGAGGACGATAAAATGGAGAGCGTTTCCCCGTCCAGCGCGAACTGGGGAGGAACCATGGAGGGAATCCGGCGGCTCGCCGATCCGAAGATCTCGCTCGCCTCGATGGCGTCGATCTTCCTCGGGGCCTCGCTCGCGGCGGCGGCGGGCCCGATCCATCTCGGATGGCTTGCGGCTACCGTGATCGGGATCTTCGCGATCGAGGTGGCCAAGAACGCCTCCGGGGAGATCTACGACTGGGACTCGGGGGCCGATCTCGCGGTGGCGCCGGAGGACCGGAGCCCCTTCAGCGGGGGCAAGCGGGTGCTGGTCGACGGGCTCCTCTCTCGACGCCAGACGTGGGTGGTGGCGTGGGTCGGCTACGGGATCGGGATCGCCGCCGGTTTCGCGATCGCGTTTTTTCGGGAGCCGGACGTCCTGTGGCTCGGGGTGGCGGGGGTCGCGCTCGCCTTCTTCTACGGCGCCCCGCCCCTCCGCCTCGCCTACCGGGGCCTCGGGGAGCTCGCGGTGGCCCTCGTCTACGGCCCCGGCATCGCGGCCGGGACCTACCTGGTCCAGCGGGGCGCGATCGAATTCGAAGTCGTCGCCGCCTCGCTGCCGCTCGGGATCCTGATCGGGGCCTTCCTGTGGATCAACGAGCTCCCGGATCGTCGCGCGGACCGGGCGGTCGGCAAGCGGACCCGGGTGGTACGGCTCGGCCGGCCGGCGGCCGCGAGGGGCTTCGTCGCGCTGCTCGCCGCGGCCTTCCTCCTCCAGGCGACGCTGCCAGCGCTCGGGCTGCCCGCCGGCTCGCTGCTGGGCCTGGCCGGGGCGGCCCCGGCCCTCGTGGCCGCCCGGGTCGCGCTGGCCGCGCCGGCAGAAACGGAGAGGATCGTGCCCGCGCAGGTGGCGACCCTCCTCGCGTTCCTCCTCGTCGCGCTCGGCACCGGGATCGGGGTCCTGGTATCGGGCACCGCGTGAGGTCCGCCGCACGTTGACGGACCGCGGCCCGAGAGGCGATTCTCGGCGCGATGTCCCGACGCGGATGGATCGTGCTCGCGGTGGTCCTGGTGGTGGCGCTCTTCGCGCTGATCATCGGCGGCTTCCTGTGGCCCCGGCCCCAGTTCGAGCGGGGGCCGTGGCGGGATCCCGGGCCGGCCGGCGGCGGCGCGCCCGCGGGCGCGCCCGCCGAGCCCGGCCGGTAGCCGCCCGTCCGGCCCGCGCCTACCTTCCCCGCCGATGCCCGACACCGTCCGAATCGCCTGCGGCCAGGGGTTCTGGGGGGACCGGCTCGACGCCCCGATCGAGCAGGTCCGCCGCGGCCCGATCGACTACCTCATGCTCGACTACCTGGCCGAGGTCACGATGTCGATCATGCAGAAGCAGAAGTCCCGCGACCCCTCGCAGGGGTACGCCCGCGACTTCGTGCCGATGGTGGAGGAGATCTTCCCCGACCTGGTGGAGAAGGGGATCCGGGTGATCTCCAACGCCGGCGGAGTGAACGTCCCAGACTGTCGCGACCGACTGCTCGAGGCCGCCCGCGAGGCGGGCCAGGGCGGCGAGGCGCGGGTCGGCACGGTGAGAGGCGACGACATCCTCGACCGCCTCGACGACCTGATCGCCCGCGGCCACGCGCTCGAGAACATGGACGACGGGCGCCCGCTCGAGGACGTGCTCGACAGGGTCGAGAGCGCCAACGCCTACATCGGCGCCCGGCCGATCGTCGCCGCGCTGGAAGGGGGCGCCCACGTCGTGGTGACCGGCCGCTCCACCGACACCGCGCTCACCTATGCGCCCATGATTCACGAGTTCGGCTGGGCGGAGGACGACTGGGACCGGATCGCCCACGGGATCGTGGCCGGCCACGTCAACGAGTGCGGTGCCCAGGCGAGCGGGGGGAACTGCCTGGTGCCCGGCTGGGAGGAGATCGACCTGGTCGACATCGGCTACCCGATCGTCGAGGCGAGCCCCGAGGGCCCCTTCGTGGTCACCAAGCACGAGGGGACCGGCGGCCGGATCACCCCGGCGATCGTGAAGGAGCAGGTCGTCTACGAGATGGGCGATCCCGCCGACTACGTCACCCCCGACGGAGTGGCCGACTTCACCACGATCCGGCTCGAGGAGGCCGGCCCCGACCGGGTGCGGGTCTCCGGGGTGGAGGGATCCCCGCGAACCGACGATCTCAAGGTGTCGATCAGCTACTCCGCCGGCTACAAGGCGGTCGGCACCCTCGTCTACGCCTGGCCCGACGCGGTGAAGAAGGCGAAGCGCGCCGACCGGGTGCTCCGCGAGCGGCTCGACCGGCTGGGCCTCGAGTTCGAGGAGATCCGCACCGAGTTCGTCGGGTGGAACGCCACCCACGGCCCGCTCGCCGGCCCCCCGCCCGAGAACGTTCCCGAGGTGGAGCTGCGGGTGGCGGTCCGGGCCGACGAGCGCGACCCGGTGGAGCGCTTCACCCGCGAGATCGCCCCCCTCATCCTCGCCGGCCCCCCCAGCGTGACCGGCTTCGCCGGCGGCCGCCCGCGGGTCCAGGAGATCGTCGCCTTCTGGCCCGCCCTCATCGACCGCGACGAGATCGAACCGCACCTCGACGTGGAGGTAGTCGAAGCATGAGAGCGAAGACGCGAGACCTCGCCCACGCCATCGGATCCGCCGCGTTCGCGATCCTGTTCCTCGCCGCGACGGTCCCGCCGGCCACCGCCCAGCAGATCGACCGCTCGATCCTGGAGGATCCGACCCGTCCCGAGGCGGAGCGGGCCCAGGACGAGGGGCGGAAGCCGCTCCGGGTGTACGCGTGGCTCGGGGTGGAGCCCGGGATGACGGTGGCCGACGTCTTCCCCGGCGGCGGCTACAACACCCATCTGCTCTCCCGGGTCGTCGGACCCGGGGGGACGGTGTACGGGGTGCTCGGCTTCTACGAGGGGCTCACCTTCGAGGAGGGGGCGAAGCCGTACGACGAGCGGTACCGGGAGCGGGTGGCCGAGGACGGGCTCGACAACGTCGAGATCGTCTCGTGGGTGGACGAGGTGCCCGAGGGGTCGATCGACGTCGCGGTCTCGGTCCGCAGCTACCACGACGTCGAGTGGGTGATGGAGGATTGGAAGGGTCGCGCGGAGGTCGTCGCCGACCTGTACCGGGCGATGAAGCCGGGCGGCGTGGTCGGGATCGTCGAGTCTGCGACACCCCGGCCCGGCTGGGACGAGGAGACCCACCGGCTGAACGAGTCGGTGGTGATCGAGGACTTCACCTCCGCCGGCTTCGAGCTCGCGGGCGAGTCCGACATGCTCGCCAACCCGGACGACGATCACACCACCAGCGGGTTCGAGACGGGGCGCCACAACACCGACCGGTATCTGCTGAAGTTCCGCAAGCCGGCCGAATGAGCCGGGTCGGCCTCCACCGCCTCGCCCACGCCCGCTCGGGCGACAAGGGGGACACCGCCAACGTCGGGGTGATCGCGTTCACCCCGGAGATCTACGCCTTCCTGAAGCGGGAGCTCTCCGCCGAGCGGGTGGCGGCCCACTTCGCCGGCCGGATCGAGGGGGAGGTGGAGCGGTACGACCTCGACAACCTGGGTGCGCTCAACTTCCTGCTCCACGGCGCCCTCGACGGCGGCGGGACGATGAGCCTGATGACGGACGCGCAGGGGAAGGTGTACTCGACGGCGCTGCTGCGGATGGCCCTGGAGGTGCCCGACGAGGTTCTCGACTCCCTCGACGAGGAGGAGGCGACGGAATGAGCGAGCGGGTGAAGTACGCGGTGGGCGACGACGGCGTGGCGGTCCTCACCCTCGCCCGGCCCGAGAAGCGGAACGCGCTGGATCCGGCCACGATCGACGCGCTGGAGAAGCGGCTCTCCGAGGCGGAGTCCGACGAGGGGGTCGCGGTGATCCTGCTCGGCGCCGAGGGGAAGGACTTCTGCGCCGGCGCCGACATCGCCCACCTCGAGGAGATGGTGGACGCCGACCGGGAGGAGCACCTCGCCGACGCCCGGAGGCTGGGCGACCTGTTCCTCCACATGCGTCGGCTCCCCAAGCCGATCGTGGCGGCGGTCCACGGCAACGCCCTGGCCGGCGGGGCCGGGCTCGCCGCCGCTTGCGACCTGGTCCTCGCCTCGGACGACGCCTACCTCGGCTACCCCGAGGTCCACATCGGCTTCGTCCCGGCCATGGTGATGACGATGCTGATCCGCGACGTGGGCGAGAAGAAGGCGTTCGAGCTGGTGGCCCGCGGCGACCGGATCGAGGCGGAGACCGCGCGGGAGATCGGCCTCGTCAACGCGGTCTTCTCGCGCCACACCTTCGACCAGGACGTCCGCGCTTACGCCGCCGAGCTCGCCGGGCGCTCCTCCACCGCGATCGCCCTCTCCAAGAGGCTCCTGTACGAGCTCGACGACCTCGGCTTCGCCGACGGGATCGCCCGCGGCGTCGAGGTGAACGTCGAGGCCCGCCAGACCGAGGATTGCCGGCGCGGCATGCGGGCGTTCCTGGATCGCCGCCGCGGCGGCCCGCAGGGCCGGGAGTGACCTTCCCTCCGGGGCCCGATCAGAGAAACGCCGTTTACAGGTAAACGATGTAAACCTCAGGCGATGGAAACCTCAGGGCCGACGTTTCTTTCTTGCCCCTCGCACGCTCGTCGCCCCCCGGCCCCGTTCGTGCGCCGGAATCCCCCGTGACCGTCGTAAACGCCGTTTCTCCGTATACGGCGTTTCTTCCAAGTGGTCGAGAGGAGGGGTGCCTCATGCAGAAGTCGAGAGACGAGCAGGATTCCAGGTCGAAACGTCGAGATGCCGTCGATTATCCGGAGGATTGGAAACACTTCGACAATCCCGAGGGGCTGGCCCTGTTCCTCCAGGAGGAGCGGGAGCGGGAGGAGGCGAAGGCGAAGTTCGAGGAGGCGCTTCGGGCGTTTCTCGAGCGGCCCGAGCCGCCACCCCTCTCGCCGAAGCCCATCGCGGCCCGGCTCCCCACCTGGCTGGACGAGGAGCTCCGATCCCTCTTCGAGAGCACCGGCGAGGGTCCCTCCGTCGGTCTCCGGAGAATCGCCATCGAGTGGTGGGTCCGAGAGACCTTCCCGAGGATCGAGTTCCGCGACGGCGAGAAGGTGCGGGGTCCGGCGGTGGTGGACGGCCCGACGGTGGCGCGGCTCAGGTCCGCGTGGTACGACGCCGGCCTCGAGTACGCGGGGGACGAGAGGGCGGAGGAGAGATTTCTGCGCGACCACGGGATCTCGCGGGAAGAACTCGAGCAGGCGCTCGTGGTGGCGGACGTCTTCTGGCAACTCCGCCAGGCGATCCGGCTGCCGGGCCCCTGTGTCATTTCACGTACGCCGTTTCCGTCACGCGAGGTCTAACCTTCGCCCCGTTCGTTGCGCGATCGCGGGGAGAAATCGACGTTCATACGCCCGACGGGAGGACCCCGGGCAGGAGGGATGGAGTGAGCGAAGTGCCACAGCGCGAGGGCCGCCGCCGCGTCGTGATCGAGCGGGTCACCCCCGAGATCGATTGCGGCCGCTTCGCGGCCAAGGGGGTGGCCGGTGACGATCTCGTGGTCGAGGCCGACGCGTTCTCCGACGGCCACGACGCGATCTCGGTCGTCCTGCTGTGGCGCTCGGAGGACGAGGAGGCGTGGTCCGAGACCCCCATGGAGCCCCTCGGCAACGACCGGTGGCGGGCCCGCTTCCCCCTCGCCGGCCTCGGCCGCCACATCTACACGGTGGAGGCGTGGGTCGACCGCTTCGAGACGTGGCGCCAGGACCTCGCGAAGCGGCTCGCCGCCGACCAGGACCTCTCCGTCCCCCTGGAGGTGGGAGCCGGCCTCCTCGAGGAGGCCGCGGCCCGTGCCGAGCGAGCGGGCGCCGACGACGACGCCGAGGAGCTCGAGGCGTGGGCCGGGCGCCTCCGGGTCGAGGCGGCCGCCGGGGTCGAGACCGCCGACCACCCCGCGCTCGACCCCGCCCTGGCGTCGCTGGCCCGCCGCTATCCCGACCGCGAGCACGCGACCCGCTATCCGCGCGAGCTCGCCGTCTTCGCCGATCGGCCGATCGCCCGCTTCGGCGCCTGGTACGAGTTCTTCCCCCGCTCGACCGGTCCCGGCGAGGACCACGGCACCTTCCGGACCGCGATGGAGTTCCTCCCGTACGTCGCGGAGATGGGCTTCGACGTCGTCTACCTCCCCCCGATCCACCCGATCGGGGAGACGAACCGGAAGGGGCCGAACAACGCGGTCCACGCCGGACCCGACGACCCCGGCTCCCCGTGGGCGATCGGTTCGGCGGAGGGCGGCCACACCGCCATCCATCCCGAGCTCGGCACCCTCGAGGACTTCCACGCCTTCCGCGAGGAGGCGGAGTCGCTCGGCCTCGAGGTCGCCCTCGACGTCGCCTTCCAGTGCTCGCCCGACCACCCGTGGGTGGAGGAGCATCCGGAGTGGTTCCGCCACCGCCCCGACGGCTCGATCCAGTACGCCGAGAACCCGCCCAAGAAGTACGAGGACATCTACCCGCTCGACTTCGAGAGCGAGGCGTGGCCCGAGCTGTGGGAGGCGCTGAAGGGGGTCTTCGAGCACTGGATCGGCGAGGGGGTGAGGATCTTCCGGGTGGACAACCCCCACACCAAGCCTTTCGCCTTCTGGGAGTGGGCGATCGGCGAGCTGCGCGAGGCCCACCCCGGCGTCGTCTTCCTCTCGGAGGCGTTCACCCGGCCGAAGGTGATGTACCGCCTCGCCAAGCTCGGCTTCTCCCAGAGCTACACCTACTTCGCCTGGCGGAACCAGCGGTGGGAGCTCGAGTCCTACCTCACCGAGGTCACCACCCCGCCGGTGAGCCACTTCTTTCGCCCCGCCCTGTGGCCGAACACGCCCGACATCCTCACCGAGTACCTCCAGACCGGCGGCCGGCCCGCGTTCGTCGCGCGGCTGGTGCTCGCCGCCACCGCCGGGGCGAGCTACGGGATCTACGGGCCCGCCTTCGAGCTCCTCGAGGCGACCCCCCGCGAGCCCGGCAGCGAGGAGTACCTCGACAGCGAGAAGTACCAGATCCGCGACTGGAACCTCTCGGACGGGGAGAGCCTGCGGCCCGTCGTCGAGCGGGTGAACCGGATCCGCCGCGAGAACCCCGCGCTCCACCGCGACGACACGCTCCGCTTCCATCCGGTCGACGACGAGGCTCTCGTCGCCTACAGCAAGAAGGACCCGGACGGCGCCAACGCGGTGCTCACGGTCGTCAACCTGGACCCGCACCACACCCGCGCGGGTTGGGTGGATCTGCGGCTCGACGCCCTCGGCCTCGACACCGGCGAGTCGTACCAGGTCCACGACCTGCTCGGCGGCTCCCGCCACCTGTGGCGGGGCGCCCGAAACTACGTCGAGCTGAACCCGAACGTGATGCCGGCGCACGTCTTCCGGATCTCCCGGAAGACCCGCACCGAGCGCGACTTCGAGTACTTCCTGTGACGCCGGAGACGGGAACCCGGGAGGACGGGACGCGGGAGAGCGATCCGCTGTGGTACAAGGACGCGATCGTCTACGAGCTCCACGTCCGCGCCTTCCACGACTCGGACGCCGACGGGATCGGCGACTTCGCCGGCCTCACCGGGAAGCTCGACTACCTGCAGGAGCTGGGGGTGACGGCCGTGTGGCTGCTCCCCTTCTACCCCTCGCCGCTGCGGGACGACGGCTACGACATCGCCGACTACCGGGACGTCCACGAGGCGTACGGCACGCTGGGCGACTTCAAGCGGTTCCTGCGCGAGGCCCACCGGCGCGACATCCGGGTGATCACCGAGCTGGTGATCAACCACACCTCCGACCAGCACGCCTGGTTCCGCCGCGCCCGGCGGGCCTCGCCGGGCACCGTCCACCGCGACTTCTACGTGTGGTCCGACGACGCCGAGCGGTACTCGGAGGCGCGGGTGATCTTCCAGGACTTCGAGCCGTCGAACTGGACGTGGGACCCGCAGGCGGAGGCGTACTTCTGGCACCGCTTCTACCACCACCAGCCCGACCTCAACTTCGACAACCCCGCCGTCCACCGGGAGCTGTTCAGGGTGCTCGACTACTGGCTCGAGATGGGGGTGGACGGGCTCCGCCTCGACGCCATCCCCTACCTGTACGAGCGGGAAGGCACCAACTGCGAGAACCTGCCGGAGACCCACACCTTCCTGAAGGGGCTGCGGGCCCACGTGGACGAGAAGTTCGACGAGAAGATGCTGCTGGCCGAGGCGAACCAGTGGCCCGAGGACGCCGCCGCCTACTTCGGCGACGGCGACGAATGCCACATGAACTTCCACTTCCCGATCATGCCGCGGCTGTTCATGGCGCTCAGGATGGAGGACCGCTTCCCGGTGGTGGACATCCTCGAGGAGACCCCGGAGATTCCGGACCCCTGCCAGTGGGCGATGTTCCTCCGCAACCACGACGAGCTCACCCTCGAGATGGTGACCGACGAGGAGCGCGATTACATGTACCGGGTCTACGCCTCCGACGAGCGGGCCCGGATCAACCTCGGGATCCGCCGCCGGCTGGCCCCGCTGCTGCAGAACAACCGTCGCAAGATCGAGCTGATGAACTCGCTCCTGTTCAGCCTGCCGGGGACGCCGGTCCTCTACTACGGCGACGAGATCGGGATGGGCGACAACTTCTACCTCGGCGACCGCAA
>JAWVZN010000054.1:0-16726 GCA_033722155.1 Gemmatimonadota bacterium
CGCGACGACCTGGGAGGCGGCGTACTCGGGGTCGGCGAGATCGGGGGCCGGATGCCCCACCACCACGTACGCCGCCTCCCGGTCCACCTCGAGTCGGCAGGTGCCGCGTCCGGGCTCGGGAGGCTCCGGGCGTGGCTCCGGCGGCACCAGCGACTCGCCGCCGAACGCCCGGTCGACGCGCTCCACCAGGCGCTCGAGGTCGAACCGTCCCACCGCCACCACCACCGGCGGAACGGGGCGGTAGAAGCGCCGGGCCGCGGCGAGGAGACGCTCCCGATCGACGCGCTTCACCGCTTCGCGGGTGCCGATCGTGGGCTTGTGGAAAGGATGCTCTCCGTAGAAGCGGTCGCGGAAGAGATCCATCGCGCGGGTGAGCAGCCGATCCTCCCGCGCCTCGATCGCGGCCAGGGTCCGTTCGATCTCGATCTCGAGCTCGTCGGGCGCGAAGGCGGGCTCGACGAGGGTCTCCAGCAGGAGGTCGAGCGCGTCCCCCCAGGTCGATCCCGTGGCTCTCGCGGTGACCGATCCGAGATCCGCGCCCGTGCCGGCGTCCAGGTCCGCTCCGAGGGCCGCGAGGGCCTCCTGGAGCTGCCGGTTCGATCGCCGCTCGGTGCCCCGCACGATCACCTGCTGGACGAGCCGGCTCACCCCCGCCTCTTCGTCGTCCTCGTAGAGTGGCCCCATCGGGAGCGTCGCCCGGAGCGCGACGATGTCGTTCGAGTCGAGCGGGCGTGCCAGCAGGGTCACGCCGCTCTCGAGGACGTGCCGCTCGTGCTCCAGGCTCACTCCGGCCCCACCCACGCCCGGACCGCGCGCTCGGGCTCGACCCGCCCGGAGAGGGCGTCCGAGACCGCTCCGGCGTCGAGCGAGTCGATGGTGCGCAACACCTCCCGGAAGCGGCCCCCGTCGCCGTGGAGCGCCTCGAACTCGCCCAGCGTGCCGGCCAGCGCGGCGTTCGTCTCGTTGTCGTAGGCGAAGTCGGCCTTCAGCGTGGCGCGGGCGCGCTCCATCTCGTCTCCGGCGACGCCGTCCGCGTCCACCTCGTCGAGAACCGCGGCGATCTCCATCTCCACCTCGCTCCGCCGGTCGGGGGGACACACCGCGTAGATCCCCAGCAGCCCGATACGGCTCAGCGAGAAGGTCCAGGCGCTGACACTGGGGACGAGCCGCCGCTCGTCGACGAGACGGCGATGGAGGCGGGAGGTGGGCCCGTCTCCGAGGATCGCGGCCCCCATCTCCAGGGCGCAGGAGGAGGCGAGGTTGTCCCGGCCGGGGGCGGGGAAGGCCCACCCGAGGTACCCCTGTCCGACGTGCATCCCCTCCTCCACCTCCGCGGGCTCCACCTCGGGAGGGTCGGGTGGAGGGGGCGGTGGATCGCCCTCCCGGAGCCCGCCGAGACGACCCGCGACCGCGTCGGCCGCCGCCGCGGGATCGACGTCCCCGGCGATCGCCACCACGAGTCGCTCGCCGACGTAGCCGTCCCGCCAGTAGTCGCGCATCGCGTCGCGGTCGATCCGGTCGAGCGAGTCGGGGGTCCCGAGGACCTCCCGGGCGTAGGGCGTGTCGCCGAAGGCCGCCCGCGAGAGCCGGGTGTAGAGCCGCCCCCGCGGGGCGTCCTCCTTGCGCCGGATCTCCTCCTTCACCACCTGCCGCTCCCGCACGAGCTCGTCGGCGGGAAGGGCGGGGCGCTCGAGATGGTCCGCCAGCAGCTCCAGTACCGTTTCGAAGTGCTCCGAGGGGGCCACGATGTAGTAGTGGGTGTACTCCATCGAGGTGGCCGCGTTGTTGTAGCCGCCGAGCCCCTTCACGATCCGATCCATCTCCCCCGTCGGGAAGCGCTCGGTCCCCTTGAAGAACATGTGCTCGAGGAAGTGGCTCACCCCCACGATCCCGGCGGGCTCTCCCAGCGTCCCCACCGAGAGCCAGCAGTCCACCGCCACCAGCGGCATCGCCCGGTTCTCCCGCACCAGCACCCGGGCCCCGTTGTCCAGCCGCGCGCGAGCGAACGGAGCCGGAGCCGGCTCCCCCTCCACGCCCACCCGCTCCATCGTCCTCGAAACCACCAACTCGCACCTCTCTTCCGGAAAAAGGACACGCCAGCACCGAACCGACGCGCCCGAATATAGGCGTCTGCGAACCAGGTGAAGCAAAGCGAACGAAATGACGGTGCCGCTCCCCCCGGCGGCCGGGACGACCGGCCGGGGCGACCGGCCGAGCGGCGAGCCAGGCGTGCGAGAATCGCACGCCCAAGCGAGCCGCGAGGCTCGCGCACGAAGGGTGGTCTACCTGTGGTCTACGAGGTCGAAGCGTCGCGGGAGTGGTGCGAGATCAAGGCGCGCGACGAGGCTCTCGCGAGGCGTGGGACTCCCACGCCGCAGCGAGAACGAGGAGCGGAACGCAGATATCGCGCCGCTATCGCGGCGCCGCAGCGTCAGTCGGCGATGGCGTCGGGGAAGACGTACTTCAGAGGGTCGACCGGCTTCCCGTCCTCGTGCACCTCGTAGTGCACGTGGGGCGCCACCGAATATCCCGTCGAGCCCACCAGGGCGATCGTGTCGCCCCGACGCACCCGCTCACCGCGCTTCACGAGGATCCGGGACGCGTGGGAGTAGGTGGTGCGGACCCCGTGGCCGTGGTCGATCTCCACGAAGTTCCCGTGGCCGTGTTCCCAGCCGGCTTTCACGACCTTGCCCGCGGCGGTGGAGACGATCGGGCTGCCGCGCCGGGCCGAGATGTCGATGCCGTAGTGGGGCCGGACGTCGTGGAAGATGGGGTGCCTGCGGTTCAGGGAGAAGGTGCTGGAGAGGAAGCCCGAGGCCGGCCAGATCGAGGGGGTGGCCTCGAACTTCTTCTTCTGGCTGGCGATCGAGCTCTTCACGCCCTCCATGCTGCTCGCCACGAGCTTGCTTCGCCGCAACAGCATGTCGAGGGTGGACGAGACCGAGCCGACCCTCTCGTTGAGGGCGCCGTCCCCGAGGATCGGGTTGTCGAACGAGGCGTGACCGGGACCGCCCACGCCGACCGCCTGCACCGCCAGCGGAACCGGCGGCAGGTCCGCGGCGAGGCGAAGCTCCTCCTCGCGCCGAAGCAGGTTCTCGAGCTGCTGGCCGAGCGTCGCGACACGCCCCTCCACCCGCTCGAGTTCCGCCTTCAGGCGGACGTTCTCTCGAACCATCTCGGGGGAGGCGCCGTCGCCGGAGGGAGCGAACGCGCGGTAGCCCAGCGCCGCGACGAGCCCGACGAGGGCGAGAAGCGCGATCCCCAAGCCCACGGCGGCCCGGCGGGTGAGCTGGAGCGACCGCACCCCGTGCTTCTCGTGGGGGATGAACATGAACGTTCCGAATCGAGACACCGGTGAATCCTCCTATGGGTATCGAGGCCGTGACCCTGGTGCGGCTCATCGGCCGGTGGACACAATGCGAGATGTTAGCGGGATGACATTAGCCCTGCGGCCGATGATCGTCAACCGTCCGGCAGTACCCTTTCAATGCAACATTCGTTCCGCGGTGACCCCGACTGCCGGCGCGCTCGCGGGCGTCAGAACAGATCGATGTCGACGAAGCCGAGAGGATCCTCGCGGAAGGCGGCGACCAGCTCCCCGATCCGCCGCTGAAGGATCCGGATCTGAAGGTAGAGTTCGTCGTCGTTGGCGAGCCGGCCCGCGGTTCCCCGGCCCCGATCCAGACGGCGGCGAAGCTCCTCGATCGTCCGCTCCAGGCTCGCGATCTCGCGGGCGAACTCGCGGGGCTCCGCCATCGCCGCCAGGGTCCCCTCACCGGATTCGATCCGCTCGACGAGGTCCCGGACGCGCGCGGCCACACGGTCGACCCGCTCGCGGAACTCCGGCTCCTGAAGCCATCGCGGCACGACTCCCTCGCCCCCCTCGAGCAACTGCAGGACGGCCCGCGACTCGGAGATCATCGCCGGCGCGGTGCGGTAGATCGCCGCGGTGGAGTCGGCCAGCCGCGGCAGGGTGCCGGTGCCGCTGGCGAGCTTCCCCTGGATCTCTCCGCTCTCCGAGGCGATCGCCCGCATCTCCCCGAGTGCGCGCGACAGCTTCACCAGCAACAGGTCGAAGTCGACCGAGGGCCGGGACGGAATCGTCGCCCCGGGCTCCAGCGTGGAATCGGACACGTCGCCGGCCTCGATCTGGACGTACCGCTCCCCTCCGAGCCCGATGGAGGCGAGCTGTGCCCGGGAGCTCGTCGTCACCCAGGGCCGGTACCGCTCCTGGACGTCGAGCTGGATCCGGATGTCGCGGAGGTCCAGCTGGGAGTCGGTGATCGGGACCAGCGTGTCCGAGGCGAACGCGGGGGGGGACTCGCGGGGGGCGACGATCTCCAGGCTCGCCACCTCCCCCGCGGCCACGCCCGCCACCCGCACCGGCGAGCCCACCCGGATTCCCGCGGCGTCGTCGAACTCGACGTAGAGCGTGTAGGTGTCCGGCACGAAGGGCCCCCTCTCGGCTCCCGCGAAGAAGACGGCGAGGAGCGCGAGGGCGGAGACGGAAGCGACGACGATCCCCACCCGGAGGTCGGACCATTCCAGCTGTCCGGGATCGGGCACGGCCGCCTCCTCAGGCTCCCGGGGGGCGGCCGACGACGGGGCGCGGGGCGAGGCTCGGGGCGGGGTTCACCGTGCAGCACTCTCCAACCGGGCGTACAGCGGGGCGCCGATCGTGACCTCGTTTCCGTCGAGCACGCCCCACCGGATGTCCTCCGCCCCCGGTCGGGGGTCCTGGTCCAGCGACGCGCGGGCCCGCTCGGCCAGCTCGGGAACGACGGGCCACAGCAGCGTCGCCGCGAGGCGAAGGGCCTCGGCGGCGTGGAGGAGGGTGGCCGCGACGTCGGCCGCCGCCGCCGGCCCCTCCTCCTTCGCCCGCCTCCACGGCTCGCGGCGCTCGAGGTACTCGTTGGTGGAGGCCACGAGAGCGGTGATCCGCTCCAGCGCCACGTTGATCCGCCACTCCCGCCAGGCGGAGGCGACGGCGCCGGAGGCGTCGGACTCGCCTACCAGCTCGGCGGCCCGCTCGGCCAGGAACGGTTCCTCCGCCTTCCCCGCCGCCTCGGCGCGGGACGGCAGGCGGCCGTCGAGGTATCGGTCCACCATCTTCGTGATCCGGGAGTGGAGGTTGCCGAAATCGTTCGCGAGGTCCGCGTTGAGGCGGCGGACGATTGATTCGTACGAGTACGAACTATCTTCTCCCAACGTCATCTCCCGCAGGAGGTAGTACCGGAGGCCGTCGACCCCGAAGTCGGGGACCAGGTCGTCCGGCCGCGCCACGTTGCCGACCGACTTCGACATCTTTCCCCCCTGCCACAGCCACCACCCGTGGGCGAGCACCTGGCGTGGCAGCTCCCAGCCCAGCGCCATCAGCAGCGTGATCCAGTAGACGCAGTGCGTGGTGAGGATGTCCTTGCCGATCAGGTGGACGTCCGCCGGGTGCTCGTTCCACGCGACGACCGCACGCCCGGCGGTCTCCTCCGGCGACTCGCCGGCGCGCGGATCCACGGTTCCGGTGACGTAGTTCAGCAGCGCGTCGACCCACACGTAGGTGACGTACTCCGGATCCCACGGGAACGGCACCCCCCAGGCCAGCCGCTCGCGCGGCCGGGAGACGCAAAGATCGCCCAGCGGCTCGCGCAGGAAGCCGAGGATCTCGTTGGCCCGCGTCTCGGGATAGATGAAGCCCGGGCTCTCCCGGATGTGGGAGCGGAGCCGCTCGCCGAAGGCGCTCATCCGGAAGAACCAGTTCTCTTCCTCGATCTTCTCGACCTCCTTGCCGCACTCGGGACACCGTCCCGCCTCCAGGTCCTTCTCGGTCCAGTACCGCTCGTCCGACACGCAGTACCAGCCGACGTAGGCGTCCCGGTAGAGGAGCCGCTCCCCGGCGGGCGTGCGCCCCTCCCGCAGCCGCTCGAGCGCCCTGCCGACGAGCGCCTCGTGATCCGGGTCGGTGGTGCGGATGAAGCGGTCGTAGCCGATCTCCAGCGCGTCCCACGACTCCTTCCACTCCACCGCCATCGCGTCGACGTGCTCCTGGGGGGTGACCCCCCGCCGCTCGGCGGCGCGGGCCGCCTTCTGGCCGTGCTCGTCGGTGCCGGTCAGAAACCGGACCTCGTCGCCGACCAGCCGGCGGCGGCGGGCGATCACGTCGGCCAGGATCGTGGTGTACGCGTGGCCGATGTGGGGACGGTCGTTAACGTAGTAGATCGGGGTGGTGAGGTAGTAGCGGGCCATGGGAGGGAGGGAATCTAGGCATCCGGTCGACCCCCGAACAACCGGCGTCGGGGGCCCGGGCGGTCAGCCGGTGCGGGGTGCCGTCGGATCCAGGGCCCGGAGAGCTTCCCAGTACAGCAGCGTGGGGGTGAGGTTCGCCCACACCTTCCCGCGGGCGGAGACGAGCTGCCGCGCCATCGCGGCGAGCTCCTCGGGGCCGTGGCGGGCCGCGATCTCGCGGTAGCGCTCGGCGAACTCGGGGTGGTGGAGATCCCCGTTCCCCCCCGCTTTGCCGAGGCTCGTCGCGAGCGCGTCCTCCACCATGCCGAGCAGGAACTCGAAGACGTGGTCGTGGGCCTCCCGAACCCGGGGCAGGCCGGCGTCGAGGAGGAAGGCGTACGGGCTCTCCTCGTCCAGCGCACCGACCGCCAGGATCCTCGCCGCGAGGTCCCTGAGCTCGAGGATCGCCGGGTCCGCGAGCGCCAGCGCCCGGCCCGGCCGCCCGTCGGCGAGCGCGACGAGCGCCGACGTCTCGTCCTCGGAGAGCCCCAGCCGCTCCTCCACGACCGATCGCACGGCCGCGTCGGACACCGGCGAGAGCGCCAGCGACTGGACCCGCGAGTGGATGGTGTCCGGAAGGGCGTCGGGCCGGGTCGCGGTGAGGACGAAGCGCGTCCTGGCGGGGACCTCCTCCAGCAGCTTCATCAGCATCCCGGTGGGCTCGTCCCCGGCCGGGTGGCGGTCGACGTCGCCGAGCAGGAACATCTGCTCCGACGCTTCGTAGGGGGGTCGGCTCGCGGCGCGGACGATCGTCCGGAAGTCCTCCATCCGGAACGAGGCGGGATGGTCGTAGTCCGGCAGCTCGTCCGGCCGGCCCGCCCGGCGCTCCAGATCCTCCGCGCGGGCGTCCCCCCGGTAGTACGATTCGGCGGGCCGGGGAAAGTACCAGTGGAAGTCGGGGTGGTGGAGCGCGAAGACGCGCCGGCACGCCCCACAGGCGCCGCACGGCTCCTCGCCGCCCTCCTCGCACAGGATCCGCTGCGCGAGCCACCGCGCCGCGGTCTGCTTTCCGACTCCGGCGGGTCCGTGGAACAGGAGCGCCTGCCCGAGCCGCCCTCGGGCGAGTGCGGCGCCCACGGCCCGCTTCATCCCGTCGTGGCCGTGCAGCCGGATGGCGGCGTCGTTCAACCCTATCTCCCCTTCAGCCAGCCGATCGGGTCCACCGCCCGTCCTCCCTTGCGGATCTCGAAGTGGAGCTTCGCCCCCGTGAGGCTGCCGGTTTCCCCCACCGAGCCCACCCGGTCCCCGGCCGCGACCGACTCGCCGATCGCGACGTCCATCCGCGCCAGGTGGGCGTAGAGGGAGTAGTAGCCGCCGTCGTGGTCGAGGATCACCATCTGCCCGTAGCCCCCGTTCCAGTCCGCGTACACCACCTTGCCTGCCTCCACGGCGCGGACGGGGGTGCCCGCGGGCGCCGCGATGTCGATCCCGTTGTTCACCACCTCCGTGTTGTAGACGGGGTGCCGCGAGCGGCCGAACCGCTCGACGATCTTCCCGTCGACCGGCCAGTCGAGCGCCCCGAACTCCCCGGTCAGGGTGGACTCGCCGGGGGTCGGCGGGGCCCGCCCCTCCTCTTCCGCGGCCCGGCGGGCGAGCTCCTCGCGCTCGGCCCGCCGGCGCTCGAGCGTGGCCAGCACCGAGCGGATCTTCTCCGTCTCCTCCTCGAGCCGGCGTGCGGCCTCGATCTGCTCGGAGCGGCGGGACTTCACCCGCTCCAGCATCCGCTCCCGATCCCGCTCGCTCTCGCTCAGCGTCTCCCGCTGGACGATCCGCTCCTCCCGCGCCTCGGCGAGGGTCTCCCGCGCCGACTCGAGCGAGGCGCGGTCATGCCGGATCCGGGCCTCGAGGCGGGCGATCCGCTCCACGAGCCGGCGATCCTGGGAGGCGATCAGCCGGAGGTACTTGTACCGGCTCAGCACCTCGGGGAAGGAGGCGGCCTTCAGCAGCACCTCGAAGTCCCCGTATTTGCCGAGCTTGTAGATAGAGCGGAGACGGCGGGCCAGGATCTGGCGCTTGACGGCGAGCTCGTCCTGGGCCTCCGCCAGGGCGACCGTCACCCGCCGGATCTCCTGCGAGCGCTCCTCGATCTGCCGCTCGAGGGTCCCGATCAGCCGCTGGGTGACCTCGAGCTCCTGCTCGACCCGGCGCAGGTCCCGCAGCACGCTCGTCTCCTGCTGGCCGAGCCGGGCGGCCTCGGCCCGCTTCTCCTTCAGCTCCTCCTGCAGGCGCTCGAGGCGGGACCGCTGGGACTCGAGGTCCTCCTCCAGATCCTGCGCGGAGGCGGGAGCCGCCAGCGCGATTCCCACCGCGAGCGCCGCGCCGGCGAGGAGCCGGGTCACCACGTCCGGAGGTGGCGGCGGAGCGCCAGCAGCGAGGAGATCGCCCCCAGGCAGCCGCCGACCAGGATGCCGGCCACGATCTGGGCCGGGGTGTAGAACTCCAGGGCGAGAACCCGCTGCTCGAGGATCTCGAAGGTGGCGGTGAGCAGCGCCAGCGCGACGATGGCGCCGATCAGGCCCTTGACGAACCCCTCCACCACGAAGGGGCGCGCGATGAAGCCGGTGGTCGCGCCCACCATCTTCATGATCGCGATCTCCTCCTCGCGGGAGAGCAGCACCATGTTGATCGTCGCCGAGATCGCCACGAACGCGATCCCGGCGAAGATCCCTCCCACGACGAGGCCGAGGAAGAGCGAGAGGCTCTGGAGGAAGTCGAGCTTGTCCACCCACTCCCTTCCGTACTTCACCTCCTCGACGAACGGGAAGCGGGCGATGCGGGAGGCGATCTCGCGGACCGACTCGCCGTGGCGGAAGTCCGGCTTCAGCGCGATCTCGACGGAGGCGGGCAGGGGGTTCGTCTCCAGATCGGCGTACAGCTCGCTGTAGCCGGCGAGGTCCGCGCGGGCGCGAGCGAGGGCCTCGTCCTTGGAGACGTAGGCGAGGGAGTCCACCTCCGGGTAGGTGGCGACCTCCCGCATCAGGGTGGAGCTCTGTCCCGGCTCCACGCCGTCGTCCAGGTAGACGATCACCTCGACCCGCTCCTCCACGTCCTGGAGGACCCGCTCGATGTTGAGCCAGACGAGGCCGAAGACCGCCAGGGTGTAGAATGCGAAGGCGACGGTGAGGATCGACAGCGCGGTGAGCAGCGGCGATCGCCGGAAGGCGAAGAATGCTTCCCGCGACGTGTAGCTCATCGGCTCCGGGTCACGCGGCTCCCGCGTCCCGCTCGGCCGAGTCGCGGACGATCCGCCCCTGGTCGAGCTCGATCACCCGGCTCCGCGAGTGCTCCTCCAGCAGGGTCCGGTCGTGGGTGACGAACAGGACCGCCATGCCGCGCAGATTGATGTTCTTGAAGACGCGGAGGACCTCCCTCGCGATCACGGGATCGAGGTTGCCGGTGGGCTCGTCGGCCAGGAGGACGAAAGGGTCGTTGACGAGGGCGCGCGCGATCGCCACCCGCTGCTGCTCGCCGCCGGAGAGTTCCGAGGGGAGCCGGTCGGCCTTGTCGCTGAGGCCCACCGCCGCGAGGGTCCGCATCACCCGCGGGGTGGTCCGCTCGCTCGACGCCCCCGTCACCTCGAGCGCGAACGCGACGTTCTCGTGGGCGGTGCGGGACTGGATGAGGCGGAAGTCCTGGAAGACCACGCCGAGGCGCCGCCGCAGCAGCGGGATCTCCCGCCGCTTGATCGTATCCGAGGTGTACCCGGAGACGCGGATCCGCCCCGACGTCGGCCGCTCCTCCATCGTCAGCAGCTTCACGAGCGTCGTCTTCCCGGCGCCCGACGGCCCGGTGACGAAGAGGAACTCTCCCTTGGCGAGGTGGAAGGAGACGTCCTCGAGGGCGAAGCCGGTGCGAGGATACTCCTTGGAGACGTGCTCGAATCGGATCATCGTCGCGGAGGGAGGGGCGTCCCTCTCCTCCTTTCCCTGCGTTGGTTCCTCCTGGCGTCTCGCGGGACGGCTCCCGTCGGCCGTCTCCTATAGAATTCGCGGGATCCTCAACCGGACGTCAAGTCCGCGAGGACCTCCTCCGGCCGCGTCCGGACGTCCACGTACACCTCCTCCTCGAGGCGCTCCACGAACCGCTCCTCCGCCTTCTGCTGCACGAGCTGCCGGCGGAGCTGCTCCTCGACCTCCTCGAAGGCGACCGGGCCGCCGCCGGCTCGGCCCCGCGAGACCACGACGTTGAAGCCGGTGGGCGACTCCACGATCGCCGCCCCGCCCTCCGCGATCGAGGCCAGCGCCTCCCGGTAGGGCGCCGGCAACCGCTCCGCCTCCAGCTCGTGCACGGCGGCGGCCGCCGAGTCCGACGGACCGAACTCCGCCTGCAGGCTGTCCACGTCGGCTCCGCCGGTCACCAGGTCGCGCACCCGCTCGGCCCTCTCCCGGGCCCGGGCGCGATCCTCGGCCGTGGTGTCGAAGCCGATCAGCACGTGGCGCGCCCGCACCTCGTCCTCTCGCTTGTCGAGGACCTGGATCAGGTGGTAGCCGAAGGGGGTCTCGACCGGGCCGACGATCTCGCCCCGGCGGGCCCCGAAGGCCGCTTCCTCGAACGACGGAACCATCCGCCCGCGAGGGAACCACCCCAGATCGCCGCCCCGGCTCGCGGTCAGGGTGTCCTCGGACACCTCGCGGGCGGCGGCGCCGAAGGGGCGCCCCTCCCGGATCTCCTCGAGCACGCGTTCGGCTTCCTCGAGCGCCTCCTCCCGGGCGGACTCGCCCGGCCTCACCCGGACGGAGATCTCCTCGAACCGGACCATCTCGGGACGCTCGGCGAAGCGCTCCCGGTTCTGCTCCCAGTAGGCGCGCACCTCCTCGTCGGACACCGGTGCGGCCCCGATGCCGCCGCGGCGACGCTCGATCAGGGCCTGACCGAGCAGCTCCCGCCGCTTCCGCTCGATGATGTCGGCGCGGTAGGCGGCCAGGCTCCCCCACTGGCTCTGGCGGAGCTGCTCCCGGAACACCTCCTCCGAGGGGAAGCGGGCCCGCACCCTTTCGATCTCCGCCTCCGCCTCCTCCTCCACGACGCCGGGATCGATCCCGATCGCGGTGTCCCGCTCCGCCACCGCCACGATCACGAGGTCGCGGATCATCTGGTCGAAGGTTTCCCGGGCGATCTCGGCGAATTCCGGACTCCCCGGCGGAGCCTGCATCTGGCTCGCCAGGACGGCGGTCTGGCTCTCCCACTCCGACTGGAGCAGCAACCGGTCGCCGACCACCGCCATGATCCGGTCCTCGGGCAGCGCCCGCTGGGCGGACGCGGGAGCGACCGCCCAGACCAGCGCGGCCAGCGCGAGAAGGAGGCTACCTCGAGCCATCGCCTTCCCCGGCGTCGGCGCCCTCGACGGCGCCTCCTCCCGGAGGCGCGGGGTCGGGCCGGGCGGGCTGCTGGGTGGGTCGCGGCCGGGTCGTGCCGGGCTGCCGCTGCGGCTGGCGCCCCTCCTCCTCGTAGGTCGCTTCCAGCTCCTCGACCACCTCGTCGTAGGCGTCCTCGCGGCGGACCACCTCGACCGCCTCCACGGAGTCGGCGACGGCGGCGAGGATCTCCCGCTGGGCGTCCGGCGCGTTGAGCGACTGCATCCGCTGGGTGCGGATCACGTCCTTGATCTGGTCCTCCACCTCTTCGTAGGGCTGGTTCTCGTAGAACTCCCGGTGGCCCTCGTAGTACTCGCGCGCCACCGAGTCGCTCACCTCCAGCCGTCCGCTCACGGCTTCCCGCATGTAGGCCTGGGTGTAGAGGGCGTCGACCCGCTGGTCGAGAGCCTGCTGGCGCGCCGAGTCGAGCACGACCTCGGCCTCCCTGGCCCGGGCGAGGAGGAGCCGCTGCTGGACGATCGACGAGAGCGCCTGGATCATCTGGGGCGCGTCGAGGCGGTCGATCGCCCGGCGATTCCCCTCGGGGAGGGTCTCGTAGAGGGACCAGATCTCGCCGAGCAGGATCTCCCCGCCGTCCCGGAAGGTCGCGAGACGGAGCGATCGCTCCTCCTCGGTCGGGGCCCGGTCCTCGTCGATCATCCGGACCACCTCGACGACGTTCTCCTCGTAGAACTCGACCCCGCTCTGCTCCAGGAGCCTGTTCACGTACGCTTCGGTGACCTCGTTGCGCTGCGGGCCCAGCACCTGATCCTCGATCTCCTCCCGCATCTCCTCGAACGAGCGCTTCCGCTTGTCGGTGACCTCGATGATGTGGAAGCCGAAGGAGGTCTCCACCACCGGCGTGATCTCCCCCTCGGGGGTGTCGAACGCCGCCTGCTCGAACTCCTCGACCATCCGGCCCTCGCCGAACCAGCCGAGGTCCCCGCCGCGGGCGGCGCTGCCGGGATCCTGGCTTTGCTCCCGGGCGACCTCCTCGAACTCGGTGCCGCCCTCGACGATCGCCTGGCGGAGCGAGTCGGCCTTCGCCCGGGCCTCGGCACGCTCCTCCTCGGAGGCGTCCGGGGGAACCCGGATCAGGATGTGCCTGGCGCGCACCTCCTCCCCCACGTTCTCCTCGTACCACTCCCGAAGCTCGGCGGAGTCCACCTCCACCTCCTCCCACACGACGTCCTCCCGGAACTGGTTGATCAGCAGGGTCTCCTGCCACTCCTCGATCTGGAGGCTCTCGGCGGGGGTGAGCTCGTGGGTCGCGCGGGCCCGGTGGCGGACGAGCTGGAGATCGATCAGCTCCTCGACCGACCGTTCCACCTGCTCGCGGGTGGGATCCCGGTTGGAGGCCTGCATGTACTCGACGACCTCGTCGACGGTGATCGGCTCGTCGCCGACCTCGGCGACGATATCGCCGCCGTTCTCCTCGGCGCCCCCGCAAGCGGTGAGCGCGATCAGGGCCGCGCCGGTCCACACACGCACGCGGGAGGGGATGGATTCCGGCCTGGGGGCCACGGGTGCTCCTTTTCTATGGGTATCGAGAGCCATGGTCGGGACGGATGCGAAGAGGACGATAGGGCGCTCCGGGGCTCTACGCTACCCCGGGGTCGTCGCGCGGTTCCGATCGGCCCCCGGGGCGCCGCGACGCTCCGAGGGATCGGTCACCCCGGCACCGCGTCCGGGGACCACGCGAACAACCCTTCGACGAGCGCCGTGACCAGGGCGTCGTAGTCGGGGGCCTCGAGGACCAGGTGCAGCGGATCGACCTGGCGGACGGCCACCTCCACCGCGCGGTCACCCGCGGCCTCCTGGATCGACTTCAGCCGGGGCTCCACCCCGACGGGCCACCGCAACTCGGCGCGGGCGCCGGCCGGATCGATCCGCATCCGGGACATCCGGGACCGGGCCCCGAGCGCCTTGAGGCGCGCCGCCTCCAGCAGGTGGGCCGCCGCGCCGGGCAGCGGGCCGTAGCGATCCTCGAGCTCGCGGGCGAAGTCGGCGATCTGGTCGACTTCCTCGAGACGCGCCAGCCGGCGGTACAGCGCCAGCTTCTGCTGGGGGTCGGGGACGTAGCCGTCGGGCAGGTAGGCGTCGGCGTCGTACGCCAGCTCCGGCGGCTCCCGCCTCGCCACCTCCTCCGCCCCCTCCTCGCCGCGCATCTCGGCGACCGTCTCCTCCAGCAGGCGCAGGTACGTCTCGAAGCCCACCGCTGCGATGAACCCCGACTGCTCGGCGCCCAGCAGGTTCCCGGCCCCCCGCATCTCGAGGTCCCGGAGCGCGAGCCGGTATCCGGCACCCAGCTCGGTGTGCTCCTCGACCGCCCGGAGCCGCTTCTCGGCCTCGGGCGTGAGCCGCTCGCGCGGTGGGGTGAGCAGGTAGCAGTAGGCCCGGTGGTGGGAGCGGCCGACCCGGCCGCGAAGCTGGTACAGGTCGGCCAGGCCGAAGCGGTCGGCGCGGTCGACCACCATCGTGTTCGCCCGCGGCACGTCGAGCCCGCTCTCCACGATCGCGGTGCACACGAGCACGTCCACCTCGCCGTGGAAGAAGCGGAGCATCGCCTCCTCCAGGTCGCGCTCGTTCATCTGGCCGTGGGCGACGGCGGTCCGCGTCTCCGGGACGAGCCGCTCCACGATCCGCCTCGCCGCGTCGATCGACTTCACCCGGTTGTGGACGAAGAACACCTGCCCGCCCCGGTCGACCTCCCGGCGGATCGCCTGCTCGATCAGCTCCTCGTCGAACTCCGCCACCCAGGTGACGATCGGGGAGCGGTCCCGCGGCGGGGTCTCGATCAGGCTCATCTCGCGAATCCCCATCAGGCTCATCTGAAGGGTCCGCGGAATCGGCGTGGCCGAGAGGGTGATCACGTCCACGCTCGTCTTGAGCGCCCGCAGCCGCTCCTTGTGCTTGACGCCGAAGCGCTGCTCCTCGTCGATCACCACCAGGCCGAGATCCGCGAAGACCACGTCGGGCGAGAGGAGCCGGTGGGTGCCGATCACGATGTCGACGGAGCCCTCCGAGACCCCCTCCAGCACGGTCCGCTGCTCGGCCGCGGTATTGAACCGCGAGAGCGCCTCGATCCGCACCGGGAAGTCGGCCAGCCGCTCCTGGAACGTCTCCAGGTGCTGGGCGGCGAGCACGGTGGTCGGCACGAGAACCGCCACCTGCTTGCCGTCCTGGACCGCCTTGAAGGCGGCGCGCATCGCCACCTCGGTCTTGCCGTAGCCGACGTCCCCGCACACGAGCCGATCCATCGGGCGGGGCCGCTCCATGTCGCGCTTCACCGCCTCGGCGGCGGCCCCCTGGTCCGGGGTGTCCTCGTACAGGAAGGCCGCCTCCATCTCCCGCTGCCACTCGGTGTCGCGCCCGAACGCGAAGCCCCCGGTCACCTCCCGCTCGGCCTGGAGCCGCAGCAGCTCGTCGGCGAGCTCGGCGATCGCCTCCTTCGTCCGCTGCTTCTGCCGCTCCCACCGGCTGCTTCCGAGCCGATGGATCGTCGGCGCCTTCCCCTCCTCGCTCACGAACTTCTCGATCCGCGAGAGCTGCTCGACGGGGAGGTACAGCACCTCCTCCTCGGCGTAGGCGATCCTCAGGACCTCCACCTCGCCCTCCCCGGAGAGGCGGAGGCGCTCGAGGCCCTCGAACTGGCCGATGCCGTAGTCGAGGTGGACGAGGTAGTCGCCGGGGGAGATCTGGGTGAGGTGGTCGAGGGTGGAGCCGCTCTCGTAGCGGCGGCGGCGACGCACCGGGCGGCGGCGGGCGAAGATCTCGTGGTCGGTGTAGACGGCGAGCCCGGCGTCGACGGACACGAAGCCCGCCTCGATCGCCCCCACCGCCAGCGCCACCGATCCCTCCAGATCGTCGGGGAGCAGCTCCTCGAGGCGCTCGAGCTGCCCCAGGTTGTCGCACAGGACGATCGGAGCGATCCCCTCGTCGACGTTTCTTCGGAGCAGGCCCTTCAAGCGGGGGATGGAGCGCTGCACCGGTTCGGGCTCGCGGGTGCGGAACCGCGCGACGGCGGGGCCCGGCATCGATCCCTCCGGGCGCTCGCCGGCCTCGATCACGTGGAGGGCGAGGGTGTCGACACGCCGGAACGGATCCCAGGCCGCCGCGAACCCCTCCGGATCGAGCCACAGGTCGGCCGGCTCCGGGACGACCCGGCTCCGGGCCGCGTCGGCGTGGCGTCGCCCGGCGTCCCTCCAGGCGGCCTCCACCGTCTCCGCCGCCCGCGCCGGCTCGTCGACCACCACGACGCCGTCGGCGGGCAGGTACTCCACCAGGGATACGAGGCGGCGCGCCGCCTCCGCCCACTGCTTCTGCCGCTCGATCCGCCGCTCCTGGCGCCGGGCCGCGTCGTCGGGGCGCTCGCGCGCGGGGAGCACCTCCACCCGCCGCCGCGGCTCGATCGAGCGCTGGGAGGCGACGTCGAACGACCGGATCGACTCGACCCGGTCGCCGAACAGCTCGATCCGGACCGGAGCGTCCATGCGGTACCCGAAGACGTCCAGGATCCCGCCGCGAAGGCTGAAGGTGCCCACCTCGGCCACCATCGATTCCCTCTCGAAACCGACGGCGACCAGGCGGGAGAGCAGCCGGTCGAGGTCGAGCTCGTCGCCGGTCTCGACCTCGATCCGCCGGCTCGCCAGATCCTCCGGGGAGAGCACCTTCTGGATGGACGCCCGGGCGGTGGTGACCCCGACCCGGATCGCAGAGTCGAGGAGCGCCGTCAGGAACTCGATTCGCTGCCCCTCGATCTCCCGCTGGGGATCGCGCTCCTCGTAGGGGAGGATCTCCCACTGGGGATGGTAGCCCACCGCGTCGGCGCCGAGGAGCGCTTCCAGGTCGCTCGCCCACGCCTCGGCGCGATCGGTGGTCGGAGCGACGACGAGGACCGGCGCGCCCAGGTCTTCATGCAACGCCGCCGCGAGGACGGCCTTCGCCGAGCCCGCGAGGTTGGTGGCCCGAACCCGGGATGCCCCGTCGGAGAGCGCACGGAGCGCGTGCCGGTAGGCGGGTGCGGCGCGGAACCGGTCGTCGACGATGGGGATGCGCATCGGTTCGAACTCGTACTATTCGGGTGGCCGCCC
>JAWVZN010000055.1:0-16598 GCA_033722155.1 Gemmatimonadota bacterium
CTCCTCGGTGCGGACGTCGACGGCGGGCGAGGGAAGGACGCCCTCCGTCTGGCGCGCCGCCTCCTCGATCGCGGCGAACACGTCGGCGGGCGGATGCCGGTAGTGGGCTCCCACCGTCGCGTGGAGGGCGTGGACGCGGGTGGGCGCGCTGTAGTTGACGACGACGTCCTTGCTGATCACCGAATTGGGGACGATAACGAAGTCGTTGTCGCGGGTGCGGATCTTGGTGGCCCGCCAGGAGATGTCCGTGACCACCCCCTCGAAGTCGTTGAACCGGACCCAGTCGCCGACGTTGAAGGAGCGCTCGGTCTGGAGCGCCAGGCCGCTGAACACGTTGCCCAGGGTGTCCTGGAGCGCCAGACCCACGACGATCGAGATCGCTCCCGCGGTCGTGATCAGCTCGAGCGGCTCCATGCCAGTGCGCGCGTTGAGGATCACGAGCGCACCGGTGAAGAAGAGGGCGGCGATCGCCACGTCCCGGAGGATGTTCGGGACCTCGAAGTCGAGTCGGTCGACGAGCAGGAAGTCCACGAACACCAGCGACAGCCACGTCAACGCGGCCAGGAGCCCGAGCAGCAACAAGGCGACCGCGGTGTAGCGGTAGGCGGAGTTCTCCACGAGCCCCGGCACCAGCTCGCCTCCGGGCGTCCTGACGAAGCCCGAGGTCCGCTCCGGAATCTGGCCGAGGACGATCAGGAGCGTGGCGAAGGCGGCGAGCAGGACGATCACCCAGAGCGCACGGCGGCGAACGGCCCGGTCGGAGGAGATCCTCCGCACGACGAGAACCGCCGCCGCGAGGACGATCAGCGCGAGCCACAGGGTTCCGGATCCGCCGAGCAGCTGCTCCAGGAAGGGATGGGTCACGGCGCGATGCTAACGATCTTCCTCCGCCGGTTCCAGCCCGTACACCTCGACGGGCTCCGTCCGCCCACGCACGCGCGCGGTCTCGAGCCGGCGGAGGGGAACGGATTCGCCGGCCCGTGCCGCGGTGGCCCCGGAGACGAGCGCGGGGACGTCCTTGTCGCGGGTGAGCCGCTCCAGCCGGCTGGCGAGGTTCACCGCGTCGCCGATGGCGGTGTACTCCATCCTCCGCTCTTCGTCGCCGATGAACCCGACGAGGGCCTCGCCGGTGTGGATTCCGATCGAGACCTCGAAGCGGGGGGCTCCCGAGGCTTCCCATCTCCGGTTCAGCGCATCGAGGCGGCCGAGCATCTCCCGGGCGGCGAGGCAGGCCCGCTCGGGATGTCGCGCGTCGGGAAGCGGCGCGCCGAAGAACGCCATCAGCCCGTCACCGAGGTACTTGTCGAGGGTCCCGCCGTGACGGAACACCGCCTCGACCATGGAGGAGAAGAACTGGTTCAAATGCTCCACGAGCCGCTCGGGCTCGTGCGCCTCCGCGAGCGCGGTGAAGTTGCGGACGTCGGCGAAGAGGATCGAGATCTCGACCCGCTCCACCCGTCGCCGTACGTCGGTCCGCTCGGAGGCGATCTCCTCGATGACGTTCTCCGGGATGAACTTCCCGAATGCCTCCTTGATCTCGTCCCTCCGCCGGCGCTCGGTCCAGCGATGCCCCGCCTCGGCTCCCGCCACCGCCAGCAGGGCCCCCAGCGCGGGCACGGTCACGGGCAGGACCCACCCCAGGGCGACGTACGCCTCGGCGACGGATCCCGCCAGGAGCGCCACCGTCAGCACCGCGACGGCGATCCGCCAGCCGGGGCCCTTCGCCAGGCCCGCGAGCACTCCCACCCCGACCACGAAGCCGAGCGTGAACAGGAGCGCCCAGCCGTCGGAGAGGGCGTGGAGGAAGTCCCGCGAACGGATCGTGTCGAGGGCGGTGGCGTGGAGCAGCACGGCGGGCTGGCCGCCGGCGAAGGGACCGCTCACCGTGTCCGCGACCGCGGGCGCGCTCGACCCGATCAGGACGGTCCTCCCGGCGAAGAGCGAGAGGTCGAGGTCGGGCGTCTCGTCCGCCTCCAATCGGTCGTGGGCGTAGAGCAGCCGCCAGGCCGGCACGATCGGATACGGTTGCCGGGACCAGCTCCCCCGCCAGTGGGGCAGGAGCCTCCCGTCGTGGAGCGGGACCCGGTCACCCTCCAGGGACAGGGTTCCGTCCTCGATCAGCAGCCTCCGGTATCCGGAGACACCGCCGAGGACGAGGGCGAGGGGGACGCCGGGGTACACCGCTCCGGCGTGCCGCGCGAGCAGAAAAACTCCCCGGGGCGGGCTCTGGGAGCCGGTCGTCGCCGGCACCGCCGCCAGCCCGGCCGCCCGGGAGAGCGCTCGCGGCAACGGTCGGACGGTGGCGTAGCTCGGGACCGCGCCCGCGAGCGGCTCCGGGATCGGGGTGGGAAGCGGAAGGGCGAACCGGACCAGCAGCGGATGGGGCTCCTCCGGGGCGTCGAGGGTGTCCGCTTCCGTGTCCGCTTCCGGGGCGCCGGTGGCGGCCCCGACCAGCGGGTCCTCGAACCGGATCGCCGGAACGACGGGGCCGGTCCCGGCGGCGAGGGCGCGGGAGAGCGCCTCGCCGAGGCCGGAACGCTCGAGCGGAAGGGAGGTGCCCACGATACGCGGGCCTCCCAGTCCGAGCACCTCCAGGATCTCCGCGTGCGCGCGGCCGGGCCAGGGCCACCGTCCGAGCTCCTCCTCGTACCGGTCGAGCGACGCTTCGTCGAAGTCGACGATGACGATCGACGTATCCGCTGCGCCGATCGTGCGGGTTCCCTCGTATGCGACGCGGAGCGCGATCGACCGGGTCTCGAGCCGGTCGAAGAGTCCGATGGGACCGACCAGGAGCGCCAGGGTCGCGGCCACGGCTCCGGCGGCGAGCCCGACGAGGACCCGCTCGGATGTGACGCGGAAGGGCATGGCGGAAAGGTACGTCCCTCGTATCTTCGGTGCGATGGGGCGCGACGCTCACCCACGCCTTTCGCCCGTGACCTCGCCGGGGTCGAGCGGTTACCTTTGTTCGCGGGCCGCGATCCCGCGGTGGGGGCATAGCTCAGCCGGGAGAGCGTCGGCTTTGCAAGCCGAAGGTCGCCGGTTCGAATCCGGTTGCCTCCACCGCGGGCGCGCTCCCGTGGACGCGTGAATCGAGAACTCGAAACGGACCATGGAGGGAGGAAGGATGACCAAGGACGAATTCGCGGAGAAGCTGGCCGGAAAGGTCGACATCACGAAGACTACGGCGAAGGACGTCATCGACGCGATCTTCTCCACCGACCCCCGTGAGGGGATCATCGCCACCGAGCTGGACGCCGGCCGCGACTTCACGATCACAGGCTTCGGCACCTTCGACACCCGGCGCCGCAAGCAGCGGAAGGGGCGAAACCCCCAGACGGGTGAGCCGATCACGATTCCGGCCATGACGGTGCCCACCTTCCGCGCCGGCAAGGGGCTGAAGGAGCGGGTCCGGGAATAGCCGGACGCCGCGGCTCGATCGACACGCGGGGCGCCCTGGCGGAGGGGCGCCCCGACGTCGTCCGGGGAGGATCGGGAGGCCGTGAAACCCGAACGGTTCCGGATGCGTACGGCGGGGGGAGAGCGAGGATCCCCCGAGACCCCGAGGTGACGACCCGATGAAGAACCCGTACGCGACCTTCGCCGAAAATCCGATCCGCGGCCTGTTCGGTCCGCTCGTGTGGCCGCGAACCTACACCAACCTGCTGTACCTGATGCTCGGTTTCCCGCTGGGCCTCGCCTACTTCGTCCTGTACGTCACCGGTTTCGCGCTCGGACTCGGCCTGCTGGTGCTGCTCGTGGGAGCCGCGATCCTGGCGGCGCTGGTGGTGCTCGCCTGGCCGCTCACCCTGCTGGAGCGCGAGCTGGCGATCCGTCTGCTCGACGCCCCCGTCCCGCCTCCAGGCGCCACGACCCTGCCGGACACGGACGTCGGGACGTGGCTCAAGTCCGTGCTCACGAACCCGGTCACCTGGAAAGGGCTCCTCTTCGTCGGGTTGAAGTTCCCGCTCGGGCTCGCGAGCTGGGTAGCGGCGGTCGTGATGCTCTCGGCCTCGGCGGCCTTCACGGCGGCCCCGCTCGTCCACGCCTTCGGGGGCAACGTCCAGCTCGGTACCTGGGAGCCCGCCTCGATGGGGGCCGCCGCGCTCCTCGTGCCGGTCGGGATCGTGGCCTTCGTCCTCTCGATCCACGCGCTCAACGGCCTCGCCTGGCTGTGGAGCCGCTTCGCCGTCGTGATGCTGGGGCGCGGGACCCCGACGCCTCCGGCCCACGAGGCGGAAGCGAAGGAGCTCTCCCCGGTCACCGCCTGAGCGGACGGCGGGGTCGGGGTCAGGTCCGCTGCCGCAGCCGGACGCGGAGGTCCCCTGTCGGACGGAGGGTGATGCTCGGGGACGGCTCGGGTGGCCCGTCCGTCCACTCGAGCCGGAAGCGGCGGGCGATGGTGGAGAGGATCAGCACCGCCTCGAGCCGGGCGAAGTCCTGTCCGATGCACAGCCGGGGACCGCTTCCGAACGGGATGTACGCGTGGCGCGGCAGCCGCTTCTCGAGGTCGCCGTCCCACCGGCCGGGATCGAAGGCGAGCGGCTCCTCGAACCACCGCTCGTCGCGGTGGAGCAGCCACGGGAAGACGAACAGGGTGGTGCCTGCCGGGACGTCCCACCCGCCGATCTCGCAATCCTCCACCGCCTCGCGCCCGAAGGAGTAGGCGGGGGGATAGAGCCGCAGCGACTCCCGGAACACCTTTCCGGCGAAGCCGAGACGCGGCGCGTCGCCCACCTCGAGCGGGCGATCCCCGGCGACCCGGCGCGCCTCCCCGGCCACCCGGTCGGCGATCTCCGGATGCTCGGCCAGGAGCCACCACGTCCAGGTGAGCGCCAGGGCGGTCGTCTCGTGACCCGCCAGCAGGAGCGTGATCACCTCGTCGCGAAGCTGCTTCTCCGACATCGGCTCCCCCCGCTCGTCGCGGGCCTCCATCAGCCGGGAGAGCACGTCGTCCTCGCTGGCCCGACCCTCCCGGTGCTCCTCCAGGATCCGTGCGATCAGGCGGTCCATCCGGGCCACCGCGGCGCGGTAGCGGAGGTTGCCGGGGGTGGGGATCCAGTCGGGGATCCGGACCGGTCGTCGGATCCGGGCGGCGATCTGCTCGATCCCCGTGTCGAACGCCTCGGCGATCTCCTCGAGATCCTCCGCCACCCCGGCGTCGAAGAGGACCTTCGCCACGATCTCGAACGTGAGCGAGGTCATCTCCTCGCGGACGTCGCGGATCTCGCCGTCGCGCCAGCCCGAGATCCGGCGCTCGGTGAAGTCGACCATGTATCGGCCGTAGGCGGCGACCCGGTCGTGGCGGAAGGCGGGCTGGATCAGGCGCCGCTGGTGGAGCCAGGGCTCGCCCTCGTTCGTGAGCAGGCCCCTGCCGAAGATCGCCCGGACGTGGCGCCAGAAGAAGTTGTGCTTGACGAAGTTGCGGTGGTTGTCGACGAGGACGGCGCCGACGTGGTCGGGGTGGTTCAGCAGGTACGCTCTCCAGCCGGCGAGGCGAAAGCTGGCGACGTCGCCGTGCTCGGCGGCGAGCGCCTCGACGAACCCCAGGGTGTCGCGGGCGAACTCGGGGAGGTGGCCGACGAGGGGTCGGCCCGGAGGACCGGGGGGGAGGCGGGTGGCGTCTCGGCGAGGCGGCACGACTCGAAGGGGATCGTAGCCGCGCCGGCGAGGGACGGTCAACCGGGAGGCTCGCGTGCGTCCGACCGGCGAAGCCCTATCGTGAGCCGGTGGAGCGAAACGGAGACGCGGAGCCCCCAGGAGGGAGGACGGCCATGGAGATCACCATCGACGACGTCACGCTCGAGCTCGTCCGGGGCGACATCGCCTCCCAGGAGGGGTTCGACGCGGTGGTGAACGCCGCGAACGCGCAGCTGCGGTCGGGCGGGGGAGTGGCCGGAGCGATCCACCGTGCGGCGGGCCCTCAGCTGGCCGAGGCGGGGCGGGATCTCGCACCGATCGAGCCGGGGGAGGCGGTGATCACCGACGCCTTCGACCTGCCCAACGAGCGGGTGATCCATTGCCTCGGGCCGGTGTACGGCGAGGACGAGCCGGCCGACGAGCTCCTCGCCCGCTGCTATCGCGAGGCGCTCGCGCTGGCCGACGAGGAGGGACTCTCCTCGATCGCCTTCCCCTCCATCTCGACCGGCGCCTTCGGGTACCCGTTGCGGGAGGCGGCGGAAGTCGCGCTCGAGACCGTCCTGGAGCAGGTCCCCGGCCTCGCCTCCGTGGAGCGGATCCGGTTCGTCCTGTGGGGCGAGGACGCGCTCGAGGCGTGGGAGGATGCGCTGGCGGCCGTACGAGGGGGGTAGCTACCGCAACGAGGCGCGGGCGGCTCCGAGCAGCGCCGCGATCCGCCGACGGAGCTCGGCCACCACCTCGTCGATCTCGTCGTCCGGCCGGGGCGCGGCGATCGGCTCCCCGAAGCGGGCGGCGACCGGGGCCCGGTGCGTCCAGCAGTTCCTCGGCCAGTGGGCGCCCTTCGGCAGCACCTCGAGCAGCCCGTCGATCGCGCACGGGACGATCGGGAGGTGGAGGTCGCGCGCCAGCACCGCCACCCCCCGTCGGAACTCCAGCAGAGAGCCGTCCTTGGTCCGCTCCCCCTCGGGGAAGACGAGCGGGCACCCGCCGGCGTCGGCCACCTCGCCGGCGATCTCCAGGGTGGGACGCCAGTCCCCCCGCTGGACCAGCGGGACGAGGTTCAGCCCGAGGACCCCGAGCCGGTACCACGCCGGCCCGAACCGGGCCTCCTCGAAGAACTCCCACATCGCCGTGGTCGCGATCCGGGCGCGGATCGGTGCGGGAAGGCCGAACAGGATCGGGGCGGGGTCGAACTCGCTCTGGTGGTTGGCGGCCACGAGGAAGGGGGGCTCGAGCTCCTCGAGGGCATCGGTGCCGCCCGCGTCGAGGTCGAGGAAGGAGCGGACCAGGGCCCGCATCGCCGCCTCCCGGATCGCGAACCGGAGGGCCCGCACCGGGGACAGGCTCCGCCATCGGGCGCGGGGAAACTCGCCTCGGTCCGGCGGTCGCTCCACCGGAGGCGCGGCCGTCTCCCGGATTCGCGCCCGTTCCGCCGTGCCGCCCCTTTCGGCCTCCCCGGCCGGGCCCGGACCCCGCTCGGCCTCCTCCTCGGGTGCCTCCCGCTCCTCTCCGAGGATCGCGGCGAGCTCGTCGGCCAGCTCGCCGACGGTCCGCTCCTCGCCCAGGACCTCCGGCGGGAGCAGGGTCCCGTAGGTCGTCTCCAGGCGGGTCACCAGCTCCACCCGGTCGAGCGACCCGAGCAGGTCCGCGATCCTGTCGTCGGCGTCGATCTCCGAGGCGTCGCGTCCGGCGACGTCGGCGACCTCCCGCCGCACGAGGTCGCGGGCGTCGGAGGGTCCGGGGGGCGGGGCCCCGGCCTCCCGCTCTCCCCGTTCGCTCTCTTCGGGGGCCCGTTCCCGGAGCCAGCCGAGGATCTCGGGACGCCGCGGCTTGCCCGTGGCGGTGCGCGGGAAGTCCACCTCCGGCCACACGTGCCAGTCGCGGATCCGGGCGGCGTCGGGGAGGTCCTCGTTGGCAGACCGGACCGCCCCGGCGGGGTCCGCCCCGGGGCGGACCAGCACGACCGCGGTCACCACCCCCCGCTCGCCCCAGGGTCGCTCGAGGACCACGGCGTCGAGCACGTCGTCCCGCTCCCGCAGCGCCTCCACCACCGGGCCGGGGTCGACGTTGACCCCCGCCGGGGTCACGATCCGCTCTCCCCTGCGTCCGCGGTAGCGGAGCCGGCCCGCCGCGTCGATCTCCCCCAGATCGCCGGTGTGGAGCCACCCCTCCGCGTCGACCGCGGGCCCGCCGAGGCGGGAGGCGACGACGTTGGGGCCTCGGACGAGGATCTCCCCGTCGTCGTCGATCCGGACGTCGACGCCCGGAAGGGGTCGCCCCAGCGAGCCCGGGGCGGAATCGAACGGATGGTTCAGCGTCACCAGCGGGGCGGTCTCGGTGAGCCCGTACCCCTGGACAACGGCGTAGCCCAGCGTACGCCACAGCTCCTCCACCTCCCGGTCGAGGGCCGCGCCGCCCGAGACCACCGCGAGAAACCGGAGCCCGAGCTCCCGTCGCAGTGGAGCGAACGTCGCCAGACGCCGCCACCACGGCTGCTCGGCCGCCTCCCGGAGCCGGCTGTCGAACCCCTCGGCGCCCCATCGCTCCTCGCCCCGGGCCCGCAGGTGGCGCCCGAGAAGCTCGATCGTCCGCGGAACCGTGGCGAGCGCCCACGCACCCTCCTGCCGCAACCGTCGCGCCAGGTCGGGGGCGGGCATCGTGGGGATCATGGTGGCGTCGGCGTCGAGGAGGGACGGCACGAACACCCCCATCACCTGGCCGTACAGGTGGGAGAGCGGCAGCGCCACCGCGAGACGCATCGGGGGCGCGAGGCGTAGCGCCCAGCGGTACTCCTCGATCCCCTCCTCGAGGGCGTTCAGCACCGCGAGGAGGTTCCGGTGGGAGACGGGGACCGCCTTGGGGGCGCCGCTGGTGCCCGAGGTGAGGACGATCTCGGCGGTGCGGTCGGGATCTCCGGGCGGTCGGGCGGGCGGGCCGGGCGGATCGTGCACGGGCTCGGGAGGCGACCATGCCATCGGGACCGCCGGGCGGTCGAGCTCCAGGCGCGGCACGTGCCGCTCGGTGATCCAGGCGGCGATCTCGAGCTCTTCGGCCCGCTCCCGGACGAATTCGGTCTCGAGGGAGAGGTCGAGCGGGACGACGACCGCCCCCGCGCGGAGGACGCCGAAGAAGGCGGCGTGCCACAGCGGGCCGTCGCTCAGCCACAGCGCCACCCGCTCCTTCCGCTCGATCCCCGCGTCGTGGAGCGCACCCGCGACCCGCTCGGCTTCGGCGGCGATCTCCGTCCGGCTCCACCCCCGCCTGCGCCAACGATCCACCCGTCGGACGTCCCGGTCGGATTCGCGGCGGTAGCGGGAGAGGGTGGCCAGCAGATCCTGCCGGTCCGGCGAGGGGTCGGGTCGGCCGCGGTCGGAGGTCACGATGCCAATCCTACGTTCGGGTGGGACGTCGCGCCGTACGACTCTGAACGGGACGCAACCGGTCCGGAGGCTCTAAGTTCGGGTCCGATCGACGATGCCCTCGCTCCGATCCCACCTTCTTCCGGCGACTCTCGTGGCCGTCCTCGCGCTGGCGGCGGCGCTCTTCGTCGCCACCACCCTGAACCGCTCCGAGCCGCCCGCCTGGGCACCGACGCGGAGGGCGCCGGAGGACGTCGTCCCCGGTCGGGTCGTAGCGGCCCGCTTTACCGTGGACGCCACCGACCCCGAGGAGTGGCGTCGCTTCGACTTCTCCCGGGGGACGGTGGTGGAGGAGCCGGGGGAGCGGGGATGGGACCTGGCGTTTCGCCGGCACGAGATCCTCGTCAACGCCTCTCCGGCCTTCGCCGGGCGGGGAGGAGCGCAGGTGATCACGGGCGTTCCGTTCGACTCCCTCGCGTCGGTTCCGACGTCCGGGTATCGGGGCACCCTGGTCGGTCGGGACACCACGAGCCCGGCCTTCGAGGAGTGGTACGACTACGGCTTTCTCACCCACGTCCTCGAGCCCCGGCCGCTGGTGTACGCGATCCGCACCGCGGAGGGCGGCTACGCGAAGCTGGAGATCCTGAGTTACTACTGCCCGGGCGCCCGCTCGGGGTGTCTCACCTTCCGTTACGCCTACCGGCGCGGCGGCTCTCCGAGGCTGGTGGCGGAGAGGGAGTCGGCCGGCTCCGCGCGCCGCTGAAGGAGGTTGAAGGCGCGGCGCAGGGAGGCGTCCCGCCGCACCAGGGCCTCGAAGCGGGCGTTCGCGGCCCGCTGCGCCTCGAGCAGCGAATCCCTGCGGGCGGCCACCTCCCGGCGAAGGCTCACGACGCGACGGTAGTCGGCGCGGCTCGCCGGCAGCCGCCGGCGCATCCGACGCTCGTAGTCGGCGGCCAGGGTGTCGTAGCCCGCGATCGCGTCGCGGGCGAACTCCAGCTCCCTCTCGATTCGATGCCGCTCGAGAAGGGTGCGGCCCAGCTCCCGGTCGTTGGCTTCGAGGAGAGAGAGGATCGCGGTGGAGGCAGCCCCGGCGGGTCGCTCCGTTGCAGGCGGCTCCGTCTCCCCGGTGGGGAGGCGCGGCACGGCAACCAGCAGCAGGCCGACGACGACGGCGGCGACCACCAGCGGCCACCGCGCCCGCCGCGTCCGGGAGGATCCGGCCGGGGGGACGGCTTCCGGAGCCGTCTCCTCCGGTCCATCGGGTCCCTCCGGCTCCGCGGGCTCCGCCGCTCCGGTCGCCGGCGCCGCGACCTCCTCCGCCCCCGGCGGCGCCGCCTCCTCCCGCTGCGGGGGCTCGGTCCCCGGAACCGTTTCCCGTTCGGTGGCGAGGTCTCCTCCGACGTGGCCGGCGAGGTCTCCGACGAGATCGGAGAAGAGGGGCCGGGGAAGGGCCTCCTGCAGAATCCTCAGCGCCCGGAGGGCCCGGGAGGAGCGGTCCCGCAGCACCGCGGCCCGCGCGATCGACAGCAGGGGCTCCGCGACGTGCGCCAGGGCGCTCTCCCGAAGCTCGCGAACCTCCGCGAGCGTGGCCGGCGAGGGGAAGCCCCCTTCCACCTCCACCTCCAGGACCGCCATCCAGTAGGGCTCCAGCTCGAGCGCCTCCCGCCACTCGCGAAGGGCCCGGCTCCAGATCCCGCCCCGCTCGACCTCGGGGTCGAGCACGAACGCGGCGAGGAGGGCGACGACGGCCGCGTCGTGGCGGGCCACGGGCTGGGTCGTGGACGACCACCCCTCGAGGACGTTCCGGATCGTGGCGGGAGAGAGCTCCAGGAGCGCGTCCGCGGCGAACCGCTCGTGAAACCAGAGCATCCGGGCGGGCAGGCGCAGATCCGGATCGGCGAGCCGGGCGCGGGCGCGCTCGACGGCGCCGGGCGCGCGATCGGGCCCCCCGTCCAGCCAGGGAAGGTCCCAGGAGGTCGTCCGATCCGCCGGCGAGGCGAGGAGCCGTTCCGCGGCACCCTCGATCTGCGGCCACGTGGCCTCGCCGGGCAGCCCGAGGATCCGGTAGGGATTGTGCCGGATCGGGTTCGGAGCCCCTCCGGCGGTCTCGTCTCGAGGTTCGAGCATGGCGATACCCCGAAAATACACGAATCCCGCCTCGAGCGACGGGTCAGCCGGACCGCCGCTGCGGAAGGATCCTCGGGACGAGCTCGCCCGCCGGACGCCGAAGCGAGACCGTGGCGATCCGGGTGAGGGGCGTGGATTCGGGGTTCACCTCCACCAGCCGGGCGCCGCTTCGGCTCGCGACGATGGCCACCGAGGCTGCGGGCTGCACCCTCGCGCTGGTGCCCACCACCAGGCACGCCCGGGCTCCTTCGGCGGCGTCGAAGGCCCCATCCAGCGCCTTCCGCTCGAGCGACTCGCCAAACCACACCACGTCGGGCCGCTCCAGGGCGCCGCACTCCGGACATCGCGGCAGGGTCTCGACGGAGGACGCGTCGATCGGCTCGGTGGAGCGCCGCCGGGCCCGGCAGGCGGTGCACCGCGCCCGGAACAGGGAGCCGTGCAGTTCGATCGGCCGATCGGGGCCGCTCGCGGCCTCCTCGTCCGCGAACTCCCGATGGGCGTCCACGTGGAGCCCGTCCACGTTCTGGGACACCACCGTCCGTCCGCCGCTGTCCAGCGACCATCGCGCGAGCGCCCGGTGGGCCGCGTTGGGGCGGCATTCCCGCACGATCCCCCTCCTCCACGCGTACCATTCCCACACGAGGCGGGGATCCCTGTCGAACGCCGCGGGCGTGGCCAGCTCCTCGGGACGAAACCGTCGCCACAGGCCCTCCTCGCCCCGGAAGGTGGGAACTCCCGACTCGACGCTGATCCCCGACCCCGTGAGCGCGACCGCGGCGTCCTCGGAGAGGATCTCGCGAGCCCTTCGAATCCCGGCGTCCATCCCCCCTCCTTTTCCTCGAGTCGTCGTGGGGACACCTTATCGTCATGGCCGCCGCGGGCACCAGCCGCACCGATGCGATCGTCGTCGGATCGGGTCCGAACGGGCTTGCGGCCGCGATCACCCTGGCGCGGGCCGGGGTAGGGGTCCGGGTCCTCGAGGCGGCGGACACGATCGGGGGCGGAACCCGGACATCCGAGCTCACCCTGCCGGGATTCCGCCACGACGTGTGCTCGGCCATCCACCCCCTCGCGGTCGGCTCCCCGTTCTTTCGAAGCCTGGGGCTGGAGGAGCACGGCCTCGAGTGGATCCATCCGGACGTCCCGCTCGCCCATCCCCTCGACGACGCCCCGCCGGTCCTGCTCGATCGATCGCTCGCGGCCACCGCGGACACGCTCGGAGTCGACGGCGAGGCGTACCGGGGCCTGGTGGGGACGCTGGCTTCCGAATGGGACGCCATCGCCGAGGCGATCCTGGGACCGCCCGGATGGCCGTCCTCGCCCCTCTCGGTGGCGCGCTTCGGCCTCCGGGCGGTGCGCTCCGCCGTGGGTCTCGCGCACTCCCGCTTCCACGGTGGACGGGCCCGGGCCCTGTTCGCGGGGCTCGCGGGGCACTCCATGCTCGAGCTCGACCGGGCGGGCAGCGCGGGGGTCGGGCTGGTGTTAGCACTGGCTGGACACGCGGTGGGATGGCCGTTCCCCCGCGGCGGATCCGAGCGGATCGGGGCGGCGCTGGCCACGCGTCTCGAGAGGCTCGGCGGGGAGATCGAGACCGGTCGGGAGGTCGACTCCCTCGATCGGGTCGGCCACGCCCGGGCGGTGCTGCTCGACGTGACGCCCCGCCAGCTGCTCCGGATCGCCGGCCGACGCCTCTCTGCCGGCTACCGGCGCAGGCTCGCGGCGTGGCGCTACGGGCCGGGGGCGTACAAGGTGGACTGGGCGCTGGCGGAGCCGATTCCGTGGCGGGATCCGGCCTGCGCCCGGGCCGGCACCGTGCACCTCGGCGGCACGCTGGAGGAGATCGCCGCCGCCGAGGGCGAGGTGTGGCGGGGACGGCTGCCGGAGCGTCCCTTCGTCCTGCTCGCCCAGCAGAGCCTCTTCGACCCCGGGCGCGCTCCGGGCGGGCGTCACACCGCCTGGGCCTACGCGCACGTGCCCCACGGGTCCGACGTGGACGCGACCGACCACGTCGAGCGGCAGGTGGAGCGGTTCGCCCCGGGATTCCGCGACGTGGTGCTGGAGCGACACACGATGTCCCCCGTGGACCTCGAGGCGTACAACCCCAACTACGTCGGCGGGGACATCAACGGCGGCGTCCAGGACCTCGTCCAGTCGTTCGCGCGGCCGGTGGCGAAGCTCACGCCCTACGACGTGCCCCTGGAGGGCGTGTACCTCTGCTCGAGCTCGACCCCGCCCGGCGGCGGCGTGCACGGGATGTGCGGGTACCGTGCGGCGCGGGTGGCGCTGGAGCGGACCTTCGGGGTCGAATCCCCCGAGAAGGAAGGACGGGCGGACCGTCCGTGACGGCCCGCCCGCGATCGGAAGGGGACATGCGGGGAATGGCGACCGATGCCGCGGTCGCTCCGAAGCTGTGTTCGAGAGACCGTTCGAAACCCGATTGGCCGGAAGCGATCCGTCGCCGGCCGCTCCCGGAAGGCCCGAAAGCCTCCCATCCCTTTCTCGCACGCAGACGCAGTATATCGAGGCCGCGAACCCCGCGTCTGTCGGGTACCATACAGGGGCAGCGGCGTTTGGCTCGAAGCGATGTCAGTCACCGGACGGGAAGCGAGCGGCTCCTCCTTAACTTGATCCTCGAGTCGAGATTCTCCCGGCGGGCCGTGCGCGCCCGCGCTCCAGCGAAAGGACTCCCGATGTGCGGATCGACGCCAGCGACGGCGAGAGAGCCCGACCCGACCCCCACCCCGAAGCCGAAGCGCCCCGAGCGGCCCTCCCGGCCGGCGCGTCCGGAGCCGGATCCCGGCCGGCCCCAGCCCAATCCCGGCCGCCCCACGCCGAAGCCGGACACCCCGGAGCCGGTCCCCCGCCCCCAGCCGAATCCCCGCCGCCCCGGCCCGAAGCCGACCCGCTAGCTCGTGGTTCGGGCGTCCGCCGTCCCGCTCCGCCCCGCGGTCGCCGCGATCGCCTGCGCGTCGGCCGTCTTCGCGTCGGCCGACCCGGGCCGGGCCCAGGAGCCGCGCCTCTTCTACGAGCAGGACGGCGCGGGCTCGCCGGTGGTTCTGGTGCCCGACTGGGCCCACGACACCACGGTGTGGTTCCGGGTGCTCCCGCGGCTCCGCGAAGGGCGTCGCCTCGTCCGGTACGACCTTCGGGGTCAGGGCCGCTCCGAGGCGCCGGAGGACGGCGACTACTCGCTGGCGGCTCATCGCCGGGACCTGTGGCGCCTGCTGGACGGCCTCGATCTCGGCCGGGTCCACCTGATCGGGGCCGGTGTCGGGGGAACGGTCGCGCTCGCCTTCGCGGCGGAGTCCCCGGGGCGCGTCCGCTCGGTGGTGGCGATCGATCCGCCCCTGCGTCCCGCCGAGGAGGACCTCCGGTGGTGGAACCGCTTTCTCGCGGCGTACGACCGGGTCGGGCGTCCGAGCCTGGGGAACTACACCAGCGTGCTCGTCGAACGGTGGTTCGGCACCGAGTTCGCCAGCCGCCATCCATGGGTGGTCTCCTTCTTCGATCTCGTGCTGAGACGGCAGAGAGCGATTCCGCTCGTCTCGAGCCTCGGCGCCTGGCTGGAGGCGGACCCGGTGGTCGTCCCCGAGGTCGCCACTCCGGTACCCGTCCTGGTCGTTCGCGTGGGCCGCGACCCCGGGCGGGCCGCCCTCGACCCCGACCTGAGAGCAGGGTTTCCCCGCCTCCGCCGGACGTGGATCGAGAGTGGCCCGGTTCCACAGGTCGAGGCCCCGGGAGAGCTGACTCGGGAGATCGAGCTGTTTCTGAAGGACGTCGAAGAGACGGAGGGACCCGGATGAGACGAGCGGTAACGGTTACGATCCTCTGCGCGGTCGTCCTCGCCGCGGCTTCGGCCGCCTGCGCCGGCGCGGAGGAGCGGCCGCGGACGGACCGGACTGCGGAGGTCGTGGTCACCAACGATATCCATCCGCCCACCTCGGTGAGCGTCTGGATCGAGGACGAGGGTGGATCGCTCTCGCGCCTGGGATCCGTCTCTCCCGGCGAGACCGCCAGCTTCTCCTTTCGCCCCCGGATCGGGACGAGGTACCGGCTGGTGGCCCGCACCACGAGCGGGGTCGAGCTGGTGTCGCACCTCTTCCGGCTGAACGGGGGCGAGCGGGCGAGCTGGGATCTGAGCGACCTCGTGGTTCCGCCCGGGGTCTTCTGAGCGCGTCAGATGGAGGACGGAGCGCCTCCCCGCGGGAGGATATGCTCTATTCGTTCCGGAGTCGTGAACTGAACGAGGAGAGGGCATGAGGAAGACGGCGGGGATGTGGAGGATCGCGGCGGTCGCGGCTCTCGCGATCGTGGTCGCCTGCGCCACCGGCAGGGAGGCGACCGAGGGAGCGCTCGAGCCGGTCCAGATCGTCGTGGAGAACGATCTCGACGTCCCCTCCTCCGTGTCGGTGTCGATCTTCACGGAGGGAGGGATGGAGGTGAACCTGGGCAGCGTGGAACCCGGGGAACAGAGGACGTTCACCTACGACCGGGCCACCATGGTGGGGAAGGACCACCGGTTGGTGGCGACGACCACCGGAGGAGCGGAGATCGTCTCGCGGGACTTCCATCTCCAGGGTGGAGAGACGCTTCGCTGGTCGCTGGACGAAAACACGCTGATCTGAGGCTCGGCGATCGGGCTCCCGCCCTTGACGATCGCGCTCTGAGCGCTATCTTCATGCTTCGATTCGCACCGGCGCGCGGAGCGAGCGGAAAGAGCGGCTCGAGCCGACGCGCCGTTCGTGTCTGCCCCTCGGGCATTGACACGGACCCCGTTGGTGCGTATCGTCTCGTTCCCCCCGAAAACACGGGTACGGGAAGCGCTCTTTGACAACCGAAGTGTCCGTCCTAAGCAGACAGCCGATGCCTCTCTCGAGAGGAATTCGGTCAAGCTACGAAGGGCGCACGGTGGATGCCTTGGCTCGAGCAGGCGAAGAAGGACGTGGCAAGCTGCGATAAGCCTCGGGAAGGTGCAAACAACCCATGACCCGAGGATGTCCGAATGGGGAAACCCGCCGCGCTTCATCGCGCGGCATCCTCCGGCTGAATCCATAGGCCGGAGGAAGCCAACCCGGGGAATTGAAACATCTCAGTACCCGGAGGAAGAAAAAGCAACTGCGATTCCGTGAGTAGCGGCGAGCGGAAGCGGAACAGCCCAAACCGTCGCGGTGTCAAGCCTGCAAGCGTTGCCGCGACGGGGTCGAGGGAACCACGAGGAGGTCGTTGCAGCGACCTCCGGGAGTTACAAAAGCGAGCGTTAGCCGAATCACACTGGAAAGGTGACCCACAGAGGGTGACAGTCCCGTAGGCGAAAGCGCATCGCTCTCCCGCAGTGGTCTCCCAAGTAATGCGGGACCCGAGAAATCCTGCATGAATCCGCGAGGACCATCTCGTAAGGCTAAACACTCGCTCGAGACCGATAGCGAACCAGTACCGTGAGGGAAAGGTGAAAAGGACTCCTGACGGAGAGTGAAA
>JAWVZN010000056.1:0-16078 GCA_033722155.1 Gemmatimonadota bacterium
GAGCTCCCCGGCCACGTTGACGATCAGGCCGGCGTTGCGCTCGTCGAAGCCCTGCAGCATCGCTCCTCTCCTCGGCGGTCGGTCCCTCAGGCGGTGATCCGGTGGCGACGCAGCTCCCCGTACAGATCGTCGCAGGCGGCGAGCAGCTCCGCCAGCCGCGCGGGAACCCGGTCGGGCTTGGGACGCCAGGGGCGGAAGCCGGTCGATTCGAGCACCGCCCCGTACCAGTGCTTCGCCCACGCGCCGTCGCTCTCCCGGGGGCCGGCCTCCCACGAGAGCATCCGGTCGGTCCACGGCACGCCGAGCCTCTCGCACAGCCGCGCCAGGACCCCGGCGGGATCCTCCTGCACGTCGCGGGCGTCGACGACCGGCGGCACGGAACCCGTACGCTCGACGGAGCGGCGGAAGAGGCGCGCCTGCTGGGGGAGACCGGTGTCGTCGATCCCCGGGTCGGGCGTCACCTCGACCAGCGAGGTGAGCATCTCGCGCGGCTCCCGGATCAGGAACGCGTGGGAGAGCCGCTCCAGCCACGCCCCCTCCATCTCCGGCAGCAGGTGGTGCGCCATGTGCTTCTGGTAGAAGATCCGCTTCCCCTCCGGCACCGGGCCGGTGAGCCACTCCGTCACCCGCCTCCAGTCGGTCTCGTGGACCTCGATCACCTCCTCGCGGCCGGGGTGCTCCGCCCCGGTGGCCCGCAGGTAATGGGCGTAGAAGGGCTCGTCGGCCACGAAGGTGTCGCCCCGGGCCTCCCACGATCGCATCAGCGCGGTGGAGAGGGTCCGGGGGCCGGACCACATCGCGACCCGGACGCCTTCGCCGCGAACCACCCCTATCCCATCAGCGATCGGGCGATCGTCTGGAGCTGCATGTTGGAAGTGCCCTCGTAGATCTGGCCGATCTTGGCGTCGCGCCAGTACTTCTCCACCGGGTAGTCCTTGGTGTAGCCGTATCCTCCGTAGATCTCGATCGCCTTGCCGGTGATCCGCTCGGCGACCTCGCTGGAGAACACCTTCGCCATCGCGGCCTCCTTCATGAACGGCAAGCCGGCGTCCTTGCGTCGGGCGGCGTCGTAGACGGCGAGGCGCGCCGCCTGGAGCTCGGTCGCCATCCGCGCCAGGTCGAACTGCACCCCCTGGAACTCCGCGATCGGCTTGCCGAACGCCTCGCGCTCCCGGCTGTAGCCCAGCGCCGCGTCGAGCGCCCCCTGGGCGCATCCCACCATCTGGGCGCCGATCCCGATCCGGCCCTCGTTGAGGGTCTCCATGGCCACCTTGTACCCCTTGCCGACCTCGCCGAGGACGTTCTCCGACGGAACCTCGCAATCGTCGAGCAGCAGCTCGGTGGTGGAGGAGGCGCGGATGCCGAGCTTCTCCTCCTTCTCTCCGACGGCGAAGCCCGGGAACTCGCGCTCCACCAGGAACGCGGTCACCCCCCGGTGCCCCGCCTCGGGATCCACGGTGGCGAACACCACGTACAGCTCCGCCTCGGCCCCGTTGGTGATCCAGAGCTTCGACCCGTTCAAAACCCACCCCCCGCCCCGCTCCTCGGCGCGGGTCGTCATCGAGAACGCGTCGCTTCCGGAGGAGGATTCGCTCAGCGCGTAGGCCCCCACCGAATCGGCCGCCGCCCGGGGGGCGTAGCGCTCCTTCTGCTCCTCGTTCCCCCACCGGAGCAGACAGTTGTTGAACAGGGTGTTCTGCACGTCGACGAAGACGCCCACCGAGGGGTCGACCCGGGAGAGCTCCTCGACCGCCAGGCAGGCGAGGAAGAACGACGCCCCGCTGCCGCCGTAGGGCTCCGGGATCTCGATCCCCATCAGGCCGAGCTCGAAGCAGGGGGGGATGATCCCCGGATCGAGCGTTCCGGCCTCGTCCATCTCCCGGACCTTCGGCCGGATCGTATCCTCCGCGAACTGCCTCACGGTCTCGGAGAAGAGCCGCTCCTCTTCGCTCAGCTGGCTCAACGGCGTGCTCGTCATCGCATGCTCCCTCGATGCAGATCGTGAACGATGTCTCCCTCGACGAGATGCTCCTCGACGATGCGGTCCGCGTCGTCGGGTCGTACGTACCCGTACCACTGCCCGCCGGGGTAGACGAGAACGTTACCGGCGTACTTGTGTCCCCCCACGTGGCTGGTCGCGCGCACCGCCACGTCGTCGAGTCCCCGCGCCCGGACCGCCTCCCGGAGGGCGTCGATCAGGGGCGGGCCGCATCGACCGCACCGGTCGTCCCGCTCGCCGTGCACGCACACGAAGACCCACCTTCCCGGCAGCGGATCGTGATCCACCGCGGGGCTCGGCTCGCCCCCGTCGAGGTGGTCGCGGAGGACCGCCCTCCAGGTTGCTCCGTCGACGCTCCGGTACCGGATCCGCTCCGGGAACACCAGCAGGTCGTAGCCGCGGGATCCGGAGGAGGGCTCGTCCGTCGCGGTCAGCTTCGGGATCTCCCCTCCCGCGTCCCGGCGGGCCCGCACCTCCCGGGCCATCCGGGCCAGCAGGCCGTTCCCCTCCCGCAGTCGGGCCGGCCACGAGGTGGCCCCGGTGCAGGCGAAGACGTGCCGGTGATACGGCTTGACGGTGTCGGAGAGGGGGTTCTCCCCGCGCATGGGGCCCTGTTCTCGCTCCGATCGGCGGTGCGATCCGTTTGTCCGACGGAACGAGAGGATAGACGGCCCGCCCTGCGGTCGCCATCCGGCACTCCTGCCGTGTCAGCGATCTGACTGACGCGATTCACGGTGGAGCGAATACTTCGACCGAGCTTGCAGGGGCACCACTCCACACTCGAGTCGCAGGATGGTGGAACGATGAGATACGTGACCGGAATCGTCTTGGCCGCGCTGGTCGGGCTGGTCGGCGCGACGGACGCCCTGGCCCAGGTGGACGCCTGGGAGTTCAACGTCCACGCCGGCGCCTTCCAGCGGGACCTCGGCTTCGACGAGGGCGACGACACCGACACCGACGTTCTCGCCGGAGCGAGGCTGATGCGCCACTGGGACAACGGACTCGGGGTTGGCGGGAACTTCGATTGGGTCTTCGCCGACGAGTTCGACCTTCCCCCCGGCTTCGACGACGAGGACGTCAACATCAACATCTTTCTCTACAGCGCCGAGATCCAGTACACCTTCCCGACCACCGGCCCGGTGGACTTCTTCGTGGGCGGCGGGATCGGCGCGATGACCACGCAGTTCGACGACCTTCCGGGCGCCGACGACTTCCTGGACGAAACCGAGACCGATCTTCTCATCCCGCTCGCCGCCGGGCTGCGGTTCCTGAACGACGAGGCGAACCCGACCTGGGGCTTCCGCGTCGACGGGCGGGACAACATCCAGCTCATCGAGGACGTGGCGGATCCCGTCGAGGGGGACACGGACACCGAGGTCGAGAACAACTGGGAGCTCTCCGCCGGGCTCTCGTTCTTCTTCGGCGGCGGGGAGCCGGTCGAGCCCGCGCCCGTCGACACCGACGGCGACGGCGTGGTCGACGACCGCGACCGGTGTCCCGGCACCGCGCCGGGCACCGAGGTCGACTCGTTCGGCTGTCCGGTTCCGATCGACAGCGACGGGGACGGGGTGCTCGACGAGAACGACGACTGCCCCGGAACCGAGCCCGGTACGGAGGTGGACGCCGACGGGTGCCCGATCGTCGAGGAGCCGGAGCCGGCGGCCTGCATCGACGGCCGCGACTGGTTCCGCAACGACGAGCCGATCTTCGTCGAGGGTCGCGAGTGGGTGAAGTTCGGGGCCCCGCGGACGATCGCGGCCTCCGAGCTCGTCGAGGTGACGGAGTTCGACGGCGTACCCGTCTACGCCCGCTCGAACGCGCAGCGCCCCTACCGGGAGATCCTGCTGCCGTTCTGCGCTCCGGCGGACACGTACCAGGCGTACCAGCCCGAACAGGAGATTCGCGGCACCACGGGCTGAGGGCTCACGGATCCCCTCCCGAGCGGATTCTGCGGCCGGGCCGCTGCGGCGGCGCCGGCCGCGGCCCTCGGGGCGAGGGACGGCGGTCCCGGATCCGGCTGCGCGGATGATCCCGGAGCTCGCCGGCGCCCCGCGCCGGGGCGTGGCCCACGAAGACCCCCGAGGTTCCGCCGACGACCACCCCCGCTCGACCGTGGCGATGTCCGTGGTGAACGTGATGCCCGTGATGATGGTGGCCGGGCCCGACGATCAGCACCCTGCGGCTGCGCTCCCCTCGCGCCGGCCGGGCGGCCACGACGACCGGATCGATCCGGAGGGCGACGATCGTCTGGTAGGTGGGGCAGCCGCAGATGAGAAGGCCCTCCTCCACCTGGAAGGCGGTCAGCGCCTCGCGGGTGGCGGCGTCGAGGACCCCGTTGCGCACGCCGGGATCGTGGCCGGCCTCGGCCAGCGCGATCTGGATCCGGAGCACTTCGGCGGGGAGAAGCTCGGCGACCGTCAGCCGCTCGACCCGCCCCGTGTAGGGGCTCTTCCGCTCGACGACCCGGATCGCTTCCGCAGGCTCGATTTCGTCCTGGGCGTAAAGGGGCGGGGCGGCCCCGAGCGCCGCGGCTGCGAGCGCCATCGCGAGCGCGCCGCGAACCGCCGCGGGGGGTGTGCGCCAATCGTTCGAATCGGACGTCATGCTCGCCTCCCTTTGCCGGATCCGTTGTCGGGGGTATGTTACGTTACTCTGCCGAAGGTGATCCCGTTCCACGCGTTCGACAATCGACCTCGAGAAGCTGGAGGTTTCGGTCATGATCGCTTCCCCGTCGCGCGGCGCCGTTGCCCTCGCATTCGCCGTGGCCCTCGCCTCGGTGGCTCCCCGGGCCGAAGCCCAGTCGCTCCGCCTGTGGGAGTCGACCGCGCTGGAGGTCGCCGCCCACGGCGGTGCGATCCGCTTCGACGTCGAGGGGACCGAGCCCTCCCTCGGCGGGCGGGTCGGGATCCACTTCGCCAACGGACTGGGCCTCGGCGTCGCGCTCGACTGGGCGAGCCGGAGAATCGAGTTCGAGGGCCAGTCCGCGGACGCCGACACCTGGCTCTACGCCGCCGAGGCGCGCTACACGATCCCCTCGACCACCCCGGCCAACTTCTTCGTCTTCGGGGGACTCGGTCAGGCTCGCTTCGAGCCGGGCCCGCTCGAGGAGATCGCCGGCGCCGAGGCGACGGAAGAGTTGCTGATCCCGATCGGCCTGGGGATCCTGTGGGCCAACCATCCCGGCCCCTCCTGGTGGGCGATACGGGCCGAGCTTCGCGACAACATCATTCTGCTGGACGCCAGCGAGGAGCACGGACGGGACGACGACGCCGTGACCAACAACTACGCGCTGGCCGTCGGACTGGCGGTGCTGCTCGGCGGCGGCCCCTGAGCGCGACCGGGAGAGAGAGGTGCCGGGAATGAGAACCACGTTCCGCCTGACGGCGGCCCTCGCGTTCGCCGCCGGGCTGCTGCTGGCCGACGCGCCGAAGGCGCTCGCCCAGGCGACCCCCTACGAGCTCAACCTCCACATCGGCGGGTTCCGCTACGACATCGAGGACAGCGACACCGACGTGATGCTCGGCGCCCGCTTTCTGCTCCAGTACCCGAGCGGCTGGGGATGGGGCGGCAACTTCGACTGGGTCCCCGTGGATCGGATCGCCACCACCGGGGACGACATCGACTTCGACCTGTACCTCTACAGCTTCGAGGTCGACTACACGGTCCAGACCGGCGACCAGGTGCGCCCGTTCGTCGGAGCCGGGATCGGCGCCGCCACCTTCCGGGTCGGTGATCTGCCCCCGGGACCCGGGGACGACGAGGAGTCGGAGACGAACGTCCTGATCCCGCTCGCCGTCGGGGTGAAGTTCTTCGACGACCCGAGGCAGCCCACGTGGGCGATCCGGGGGGAGATCCGGGACAACGTGGTCTTCGTCGACGAGGACGACCTCCAGGCCGCGATCGCCGGAGACGACGGGGCCCAGAACAACATCGAGTTCTCCGGAGGGATCTCCTTCTTCTTCTAGGCGCCTCCGGCCCGGCCCGTGGCCCGCGCCACCATGTGGTCGACGACCCGCCCCTCGAGCTCCTCGCCCATGACCCGGTCGATCTGACGGAGGGCCGAGGGGCTGGTGACGTTGATCTCGGTGAGCCACCCGCCGATGAAGTCGAAGCCCGCGAGCTCCAGCCCGCGCCGCTCCAGCAGGGGGGCCGCCGCCGCGATCACCTCCCGCTCCCGGTCCGTCGGCTCGGTGGGCTCGACGGAGGCCCCCTGGTGGATATTCGCGCGGAAGCTTCCCGGCCGGGGCACGCGGTTCACCCACCCCAGCGGCTCGCCCGCGAGCACGAAGATCCGCTTGTCCCCCGCCGCCACCTCCGGAAGGAAGCGCTGCACCAGCACGTGCCGCCCCTCGTGGGCGGCCAGCGCGCCGATCGCGTCGGCGTCGAGGGACGAGCCCCTGCTGGAGAGGCGATGGATCCCGCGGCCGCTGAACTCGTTGAGCGGCTTGACGACGACCTCCTCGTGCTCCCGGGCGAACGCCGCCGCGACGTCGGGATCGGCGGTGACGATCGAGGGCGGGGCCGCGCCGGGAACGTCGAGGGGGAGCAGCTTCTCGTTGGAGACCATCAGGCCGCGCGGATCGTTGAGCACGGGCACCCCGTCCCCTGCCCGGGCCAGGATCGCCAGCGCCACGTGGTACGGGACGTCCACCGGCGGGTCCTTGCGCATCATGACGAGGTCGAAGTCCCGGAGCCGCCGATCCTCGACCTCGCCCAGGCGGTGGAACGGGCGGCGCTCGAAGTCGAGCGCGATGGTCCGCGCCAGGGCCATCGGCTCGCCCTGGCGCAGGTGGAGGTCGGGCACCCGGGCGACGTGGTTGGCGTGGCCGCGCCGCGCCACCTCCTCCATCAGCAGCAGCGACGTCTCGGTCTCCAGGATCAGGACGTCGAGTGGATCGATCACGTACAGGATGTCGAGCGCTTCGCCCACGGGCCGGTGCTTCAGGTGAGCTCCCCGACGAAGCGGCGGACCCGACGGTCGGCGTCGTGGAGCAGGGGCTCGCCGTCCCCGACCAGCAGGCGCTCGAAGTCGAGGCTCGCGAGCCGGGACAGGGAGGTGATCAGCTGCGCGCGATCGGCGATCTTCTCCACCGGCAGCAGCCGGAGCTCGCCCGGCGGATCGCCGATCAGGCTGTCGCCGACCAGGGCGATGCCTTCCTCCTCCTCGCGGTGCAGGCCGATCTCGCCCGGAGTCTTGCCGGGCATCCCGATCACCCGCCATCCGCCCGGCACCTCGTCTCCGTCGGCGAGGATCGATCCCACCTCCCCGTCGACGGCCTCCGCGTCGACGGCGCTCATCGCCACCGTCGCGTCCGACCACTCCCGCACCTCGTCGGTGGCGCGCCAGTGGGAGTGGTTCGTCACCACGATCAGCGTCGGCGTACCGTGCTCCTCCATGTGGGCGCGGGCGGCTCCGGTGAGCTCGGGCGGATCGACCACCACGACGGCACCGTCTTCCCCCCACCAGAAACCGTTGAGCTCGTAGCCGAGCCGCTCGGAATGGCGGCTCCAGGAGAACACTCCGTGGGCGACTTCGTGCATGGTCGGGTCCTTTCCCTCGATCGTGGAATGTCAGCCATCGTACGGGTCGCACCGCGGGTGAGGAGCGATCTTGGAACATCCAGAGGCCCTTCACCCTCGCGTAGATTCTAGCCAGGGAGGCGTTCGATGCCCACGATCCGCATTTCTCGTTCCTTCGTTCCCGGTGTGCTTCTCCTCGCCGCGTTCGTGGCTTGCCAGCAGCCGGCGGAGGAGGAGCCCGCACCTGCCGACACCGCCGAGATGGGCGCCGAGACCGCGATGGAGGAAGAGGCTCCGGCGCAGGAGACGTCCCGGCTCACCGTCACCAACCCGATGCCCCACGCCATGATCGTCGAGGTCCAGACGCCCGACGGCACCACCAGCGAGCTGGGCGCCGTTCCCGCGAACGGGGAGCAGACGTTCACCCTGGAGGTCGCACCCGGAGAGACGGTCACGGTGAGCGCGCACGACGAGGCGCAGACCCACGAGCCGACCACGGAGCTCACGCTGGAGGCGGAGAGCACCTGGACGATCCAGTAGACCTCGCCGGACGTCAGTCGAGATCCATCTCGGTCTGGCGCGGCGGGTAGAAGAGACCGTCCGGGGTCACGCGGGCGACTTCCCAAAGCTCGTGGCGCTCCACGGAGTCGGGGTCGCGGATGTGGTACACCGTGCCCCCGCGGGCGACCAGCTGGTCGGCGATCAGCCGCCGGTGGCACCGCCACCACAGCGACTCGGCGCACATCACCGCGGTCCGCCCCTCCTCGAGCCAGGAGATCAGCTCGGCGAGCGCCGTCTGAAACTCGCGGGTGGCCATGTAGTCCGCGTATCGCCGGAAGCCCGCGGACGACAGCGCCCGGTTGGGCGACTCCCGCGCGGGCAGCCCGGAGCGACGGCCCCCCAGCCCCTCGAACCACCTGTAGGCCAGGTTCCGCGACGCCAGCCAGGTGGCGAGGGTCTCGCGGTTGAACTGGGGATTGCGCCGGGAGGCCGGATACCGCCGGACGTCGGCCACCTGGTCGATCCGGTGGGCGAGGAGTCGCCCGTGAAGCTCCTCCAGGTCGAGCGTCGAGTGGCCGATCGTCCACGCCGGAGGGGGGACCGTGCGGCCGGCATGGACGACGGCTGGCTGGCCTCTCGTCTCCTTCCCGCCTACCCTCGTTTCCATGGTCCACCCCCCCGGATCTCGCGTGACGGCGTCGGTCGCCGTCCTCTTCACCTTCGTGGCGGCGCTCGCGTGCGGCAAGCCCGACGGCGAGCGACCGGCCGAGGCGGCCCCGGATCGGGAGGCGGACACGAGGAACGACCCGGCGGCGGGGGCGGATACGATCGCCGCTCCCCGGGGGATCGAGCTTCCGGAGACCTTCCCGGCCGACTTTCCGCTCCCTCCGGGGAGCACGGTTGTGGTGGCCGCCACGGAGGCGGACGGAGCCGGGGTTCTCGGACGGGTCACGCTTGTCGTCGACGCCCCGCTGGATGATACTTTGCGGTGGTACGGGACCGCCCTGGAGCAGGCCGGCTGGGAGATCGCCGACCGGGACACCCTCGACGGGCGGATCGCCCTCTCGGCGATCCAGGGAGAGTCCTACGCCGAGCTCGAGTTCGACCCCGGCCCCGAGCCCTCCGACGGGCTCGAGATCCGGGCGCGCATCTGGAAGACGGGCCCCTGATAGGGAGATCGGCCATGCTCGACGCCAGCCAGGAAGAGGCGCTCAAGGAGCGGATCGCCGACGGGTTCATCGTCGAATCGATCGACGACATGACCCCGGGCTATCTCTCGGCCCTGAAGACCCAGATGATCGTTCAGGGCGACACCGAGCTGATGAGCGCGCCCGCCTACTACATGGCCGCGAAGGACGCGCCCACCATATCGAGCCGGATCGCGGTGAGCGCGGTGATCCAGGACGAGCTCGGTCACGCCAACATCGCCTACCGCCTGCTGGAGGATCTCGGCGAGGAGAAGGAGGAGCTGGTCTTCGGCCGCGAGCCCGGGGAGTTCAAGAACCCCTACGGCTTCGACCAGCCGCTGGAGAACTGGGCCGAGATGGCGGTGGCGAACGGCCTGTTCGACCGGGCCGGCATCGTGCTGCTCTCCGACGTCCACCAGAACACCTCCTACGGGCCGCTGAAGCGGGCCCTGGTGAAGGTCGACAAGGAGGAGTACTTCCACCTGCGCCACGGCGAGAGCTGGATGCGGCGGCTGGCGAAGGCGGGGGGCGAGGTTCGCGAGATGCTCCAGCGGGCCGTCGACTGGATGTTCCCGACCGGCATCGAGTGGTTCGGGCTGCCCGACGACCTCAAGCGCCACTCGGGCCAGCTCGAGTACCGGCTCAAGGGGAAGACGAACGACGAGCTGCGACAGACGTGGATGGGGGCGGTGGTGCCGCTGTGCGAGGAGATCGGCATCGACGTCCCGGCCCACTTCGACGAGGAGGCCGACGCGTACGTGCTGGAGTACGAGCTCCCGTGCGCCTTCGACCCCGACGAGAAGCGGTGGCTGTTCGACGAGCCGATCACGTGGGACGAGGTGTGGGACAGATGGCGGGGCCGGGGGCCGATGAACGAGCGGTACGTGGAGATGATCCAGGGGAGCGGAAACGGCGCCTTCGGCTCCCGCTTCCGCTCCGGGGAATGAACGGGGGCCCGGCGCCGTACTCCCGACCGAAGCCCGGGAGGGCGAGAGCGCCCTCCCCGTTCCCGACCGAAGAAAGGAGCCCCCGATGACCGACTCCCGATCCGCCTGGTCGCTCACCGTCCTGCGCGCCGTCGCAGGGATCATCTTCGTGATGCACGGCTACCCCAAGCTGTTCGGCGGGATCGGGAACACCGCCGGCTTCTTCGAGGGCCTCGGCATCCCCCTTCCGACGATCGCCGCGTGGGGGATCGCGATCCTGGAGACCGCGGGCGGGCTGGCCCTGATCCTCGGCTTCCTCGTCACCCCGGTCGCGATCCTGCTCGCCATCCACATGCTCGCCGGGATCCTGCTGGTGCATCTCCCCAACGGCTTCTACGTCGTCGGCCCCGGACAGGGGGGCGTGGAGTTCAACCTCCTGCTGATCGCGTCGCTTCTGACGCTGATCGCCCTCGGTCCCGGGGCGGCCTCGATCGACGAGTCGCGCGGGTCGGAGGTTCCCTGACCCGCGATCGCTCCGATGCGTCCCCTGGACCGGCCTGAGGTCGCCTCCTCCCCCGCGGTCACCGAAGAGTCGGTGTGGGCGAAGCTCGCCGAGGTCACCGACCCGGAGATCCCGGTCTCCCTCGTGGATCTGGGGACGATCTACCGGGTCGAGGTCGAGGACGGCTCGGTCGAGATCGATCTCACCTTCACGTCCATCGGGTGCCCGGCGATGGAGATGATCCTCGAGGACGTCGGGGAGGCGGTCGGTTCGCTCCCGGGGGTGGAGCGGGTCGCCGTGGAGATCGTCTGGTCGCCCCCGTGGACCAAGGATCGCCTCACCCCCCGGGGGCGGCGCCTGCTCGCGGCCACGGGGCTCAGCCTTTGAGCGGCGCCGGCGAGCGCGTCTACGAGGTGTTCACCCGGATCGCGCCGGGGGACTCCATGTGCCACATCGGGACCCTCAACGCCCCCCGTCTCGAGCTCGCCCGCGTCTACGCCTGGCGGATCTACGACGAGGAGGATTGGAGCGACATGTGGGTGGTTCCGCGCGAGGCGATCGCGAGCGCGCACCCGGACCGGGAGGATCCGGAGGATCCCGCGTGACCGCGATCGACCCCGGCCTCCAGGCCCAGCTCGTCGCGCTCAGCGACACCAAACTGTTGCTCGGCTACCACTACGGGGAGTGGACCTTCGGCCCTCCGGCGATCGAAGCCGGGATCGCCGCCTGCTCGATGGCCCAGGAGGAGTTCGGCCACACCCGGCTCCTGAACCGGGTGCTCGACCGGGAGTTCGGCATCGAGATCGATCCCCTGGCCGACACCCGGCCGCCCGAGGCCTTCGCCTCGATCGCCTTCCTCGACCGGCCGCTCGAGGACTGGGGCGAGCTGGTGGCGGCGAACGTGGTCGTCGACCAGGCGCTCTCGCTCACGCTGCGGTCGTTCCGGGACGGCGCCTTCGAGCCGATCGCCCGGGTCGTGCCGAAGATGCTGCTCGAGGAGCGGTTCCACCACGCCCACGCCGAGGGGTGGACGCGGGTGATCGACGCCGAGCGGGGAGACGCACGGGACGCCTTCCACGACGCCCTCTCGCGCGCGGCCCGGGACGTCGCGGTCTACTACGGCCCCCCGGGCCACGACGCCGGCCTCGTGGAGGAGGGCGCGAAGACGATCGCCGACGAGGAATTGCGGTCGCGGCTCTTCGGGCGGATCGCCGGGCTCCTCGGCGACCCCGCCGCGGCGGGCCTCCGGGAGGGGTCGTCGGGGTGGGACCTCGCCGAGCCGGTCGACTGGGAGGGGTGGAGCCCCGAGCGGCGCCGGCTCGACCCGGACGGGCCCGAGCAGGAGATGCTCGACGAGCTCCGGGGGACCAAGAATGTCGCCTTCAAGACCGCCTGACGACCCCGCCGACCCGCCAACCGGGCGCGACGTCGCCTGCCCCCACTGCGGCTCCACCGACGTCGAGCTCGAAGCCCCCTTCGGGGGCTCCCTCATGACCCGCCAGTACTGGTGCAACGGGTGCCGGACGGTGTTCGAGCACGTGAAGTGGGACGCCGAGAAGGACCCCGGCCGATGGCTGGACGACTGAACTCCCCCGACGTTCCGGCCGACCCCGTCGCGGGGCGACCCGGGAAGAATCCTACCGCACCGACCGCAATCGCGGGCGGGTCGCCGCGATCCACAGGCTGACGGCCAGCAGCGCCGTCCCCGTCAGAAGCATCGTCGTCGACGCCGAGACCGCGCCGGCGACCGCGCCCGCCACCAGGTTTCCGATCGGGAACGTCCCCATGAACGCGAGCCCGAACATCCCCATCACCCGGCCGCGCATGGCGTCGTCGACGATCTCCTGGAGCAGCGTGTTGGAGAGCGCCACCGCGCTGGTGGCTGCGAAGCTGATCACCACCAGCGCCGCGCCCGCGGCCACCGGGGTGCGGGCCAGGCCCAGCGCCGCGGTGGCCGCCCCGGTGAGGGCGGCGAGGCCGAGGAGATAGAGGCCGCGGCGGCGGAACAGGTGACGGGCGGTGAGCGAGAGGGCGCCGATCACCGCGCCGGTGCCCCCCACCGCGTAGAGGTAGCCGAGCCCGGAGGCGTCGAGCCCGAGGGCGTCGCGGGCGATGATGGGGAGCAGGGTGGCGTAGGGCATCGCCAGCACGCTCACCAGGGCGACCAGGGAGAGCAGGGCGAGGATCCGGGGATGCCCCCGCACGTAGCCGACCCCCTCCTTCATGCTCTCCAGCACCGGGGCCGGATCGGGGGCGGGTCCCGACCGTATCCGAATCGCCAGCAGCGCTCCGATCGCCGCGACGTAGCTGAGCGCGTTCACGCCGAAGCAGCCGGCGAGGCCGATCGCCCCGAGCGCCATCCCGGCCAGGCTCGGGCCCACCACCCGCGAGAGGTTGAACTGCGCCGAGTTGAGGGCGATCGCGTTCTGGAGGTTCTCGGTTCCGACGAGGTCGTGGACGAACGCCTGGAAGGCCGGGGCCGCCAGCGCGATCGCGATCCCCGACACCAGCGCCAGCACGAAGATGTGCCACACCTCGACGATCCCCGTCCAGGTGAGCGCGGCCAGGGCGGTGGCGGAGGCCATCAGGGCGCCGTTCGCCCACAGCAGCAGCCGGCGGCGGTCGAACCGATCGGCGTACACCCCGCCCACGAGAAGCAACACCAGCATCGGGAAGGTGGCCGCGAAGCCGACGAGGCCCAGCATGAAGGCCGAGTCGGTGAGCTCCAGGACCAGCCACCCGTGGGCGACCTGCTGCATCCAGCTGCCGACGTTGCTCACCAGCGCGCCCGACCAGAAGATCCGGTAGTCGCGATGGCGGAAGGCGTGGATCATCGCGCCGGGGCCGGAGGGGGCTCGCGCCGCGGCGCCCGGTCGCGGGGAGCTCACGATCCGTCGCCCGCGGCCGTCTCCCGCGCCACCCGGACGGTGTGGAGATGGATCGCGACCGTGTCCGCCACGTCGGCCGCGTAGCCGCCCCCGAAGGTGATCGCCCACGGGATCCCGCGGGCTGCGCACGCCCGGAACACCGAGCGGTCCCGCTCGGCGAGCCCCTCCATCGTCAGGCGGAAGCCCCCGAGCTGGTCCTCCCGGAACGGATCGGCCCCGCCCTGGTACAGCACGAGATCGGGCTCGAAGCCGTCGAGCACCTCCTCCACCGCCGGGACGAGGGCGTCGAGGTACAACCGGTCGGTCACATAGGGGGAGCCCGGCCGGGAGGGGTCGAACGAGACGAGCCCGATGTCGCGATCGCTCCGCTCCTTGACCGGGTAGTTGTCCCGCTGATGGATAGAGAACGTGAACACGTCCGGGTCGCCGGCGAAGATCGCCGCCGTTCCGTTGCCCTGGTGAACGTCCACGTCGATCACCGCGACCCGCTCCACCGTTCCCTCCTCGAGCAGCGCCCGGGCCGCGACCGCCAGGTCGTTCAGGTAACAGAACCCCTCCGCCCGGTCGGCGAAGGCGTGGTGGAATCCGCCGCCCAGGTGGGCCGTCCACCCGAGCTCGAGGGCGCGGCGGGCGGCGAGCGTGGTCCCCCCGCAGGCGAGCGCGAAGAAGGCGACGATCTCCTCGGACATCGGAAGCTCGCTCATGATCGTCCGCCGGGTGTGGACGCCCCCGGCGAGGTCGTCCAGGTACGCGTCGGTGTGGACGAGCGCGAGGAGCTCCCGGTCGGCCGGTTCCGGCTCCCGGTACTCCTCCAGCCCCTCCTCGTCCTCCAGCCGCCGGTACACCCCGCGATACTTCTCGATCGGGAAGACGTGGGGGCCGATGTCGGCGAACGCGGCGGGCGAGTAGACGATGTGCTCGGAAAGTCGCGCCACGGAGGCTCGAACGTACGCGGGGGACCGGGCGACGCCAAGCGGAGACGTGCCGCGGCTTGTACCTTCGGCCCGTGACCGCGCCGACGATCTTCCCGACTCCACCCCGCCTCCGACCGGCTCTCGTCGCGGCGACCCTCCTGGCCCTCGCCGCGGGCTCGGCGCGGGGGCAACAGCCGACCGACGCGCGGGCCGAGCGGACCGGGGATCGGGCCCGGATGGTTCGCGAGCAGATCGCCGATCGCGGAATCGAGGATCAGGCCGTGCTCGGCGCGATGCTCGCCGTCCCCCGTCACGAGTTCGTCCCCGAGGCGCATCGCGGACGCGCCTACGCCGACCGACCGCTCCCGATCGGCGAGGGCCAGACGATCAGCCAGCCCTACATCGTAGCCCTGATGACCGAGCTGCTCCGGATCGAGCCCGGCGACGAGGTCCTGGAGGTGGGGACCGGATCCGGCTACCAGGCCGCGGTGGCGAGCCACCTCGCCGACTCCGTTTTCACGATCGAGATCATCGGGAGCCTGGCCGAGCGCGCCGAGCGCCGCCTCGGACGCCTGGGGTACCGGAACGTGGTGGTCCGACAGGGTGACGGCTACTTCGGCTGGCCGGAGCGCGCCCCGTTCGACGCCATCGTGGTCACCGCCGCCGCCGGCCACATCCCCCCGCCGCTCGTGGAGCAGCTCCGGCCCGGCGGCCGGATGGCGATTCCGGTGGGCGGCGCCTTCCAGGTGCAGCGCCTGGTCCTCGTCGAGAAGAAGCCGGACGGGACGGTGACGACCCGCAACCTGCTCCCGGTCCGCTTCGTGCCGCTGCTGCGCCACTGATCGCCGCGTCGGCGAGCCGGGGGGCGGGGCCCGGACCGCTCGGATCCGCCGTGCTCGCTCCGCTCGCGGCCGTCTCGGCCGCGTCGCTCGCCTACGAGGTCGCCCTCGTCCACCTCCTCTCGATCGCGCACTGGACCCACTTCGCCGCTCTCGTGATCGGCCTCGCGCTGCTCGGCATCGGCGCCAGCGGGAGCCTTCTGGCGGTCGCGCGCCCGTTGCTCGAGGGGCGCGAGCGAGCGGCGTTCGCGGTGGCGGCGCTGGGCGCGGCACTGGCGTTCGACCCGGCGTGGCGGCTCGCCGCCTCGATCCCCTTCGACGCCTTCGAGCTGCTGGCGGTTCCCCGCCAGTTCCTGTGGCTCGCCCTCGTCACGCTCGCGCTGGCGGTTCCGTTCCTCCTGGCCGGCTCGACCGTCGCGCTCGCCTTCGAGCTCGCCCCCGACCGGATCGGCCACGTGTACGCGGCGAACCTTGCCGGAAGCGGCCTCGGGGCACTCGCGGGTCTGGCGGCGGTCGCGTTCGTCCCCGCCGGACGGGTGCCGGCCGCCGTGGCGCTGCTCGGTGGGCTCGCCGCGATCTTCCTCTTCCGGCGGGGCTGGCTCGTCCCGCTCGCCCTGGCGGCCTGGCTCGCCGTCGGGCCGGGGGCGTCGATCCCCGTCTCCGACTACAAGGAGGGAAGCCAGGCGCTCCGCCTTCCCGACGCCGAGGTGATCGACCGCAGGGACGGCCCGCTCGGCCGCCTCGAGCTGATCGGCGCTCCCTCCCTGCGCTACCTCCCGGGGCTGAGCCTCGCCCAGCAGGA
>JAWVZN010000057.1:0-15167 GCA_033722155.1 Gemmatimonadota bacterium
GGAGGGAACGCTCCACCCCCGGCGCCAGGCGTCGGCGCGTCCCGGCGTCCAGGTATCGCCACCACGCTTCGGAGAGATCGGCGAGCATCCGCTCCACCAGGAGTTCCTCGGACTCCCCGCCCACCGCGTCCCGGACGAGCTCGACGAGCTCCCCCGGAGCGACCTCGCCCTCGAGCATGGCGTCCCACAGGATCAGCCACGCCGCCGCGCGGCTCACCGCCGGCTCGATGCCGGGGAGCGCCTCCAGGAGACGGTCCCGGTCCGCGGGATCGAGGACGAAGCGGCCGTATCCCCGGCCGCCGGCGCCGGGGACGACGAAGTCCGGGGCGGGGCGGCCCCGGGCGCCCTCCACGACCGTGGATCGGCCCCGGAGGCGGACCGGCAGGAGGGCGAGGGAATCGCCCGTCCCCAGCGCCGTCTCGATCCGCTGGGGCCACCTCCTCCCCCGGCCCGTGGGATCGCGCTGCTCGACTACCAGGGAATCGATCCGGCCCCCCGACACTACCGTCCGGGCCTCGACCGCCGGCCGATTCGCCTCCTCCACCCACACCCGGCTCCAGGCCGCCACGTCCAGTTCCGTATGGGGGTCGAGGGCCGCCACCAGCCCGGGCCAGCCGGCGTTCCCCCACGGCGCGCTCCGGAGATAGTCCCGGACGCCCTCGCGGAAGGCGTCCTCGCCGGTGAGGGCCTCCAGCTGCCGCATGACGATCGGCGCCTTCTGGTAGATGATGGCGCCGTAGAGGCTGCCAGCGTCGGCCAGGTTCGGGAGCTCCTGGCGGATGGGGTGGGTCCCCTCGGAGCGGTCGACCGCGTACGCCGAGGGGTGATGGTTCAGCAGGAAGCGGAGATCGTGGTCGATCTCGGGAAAGGACGGGTGGACGATCTTCGCCGCCATGAAGTTGGCGAAGACCTCCTTCATCCACACGTCGTCGAACCACTCCATGGTGACCAGGTCCCCGAACCACATGTGGGCCGTCTCGTGGGAGATCAGGCTCGCCCGGCCCAGCTTCTGGCCGGTGGTCGGGCTCTCGTCCAGCAGCACCCGGGAGGCCCGGTACAGCACGGCGCCCGGATGCTCCATCCCCCCGTACTGGAAGGACGGCACCAGGACGAATTCGAACTTCTCGAAGGGGTACGGGATCCCCGTGTACTCCTCGAGCCACCGCAGCGCCGCGGCGTGGAGGTCGAAGGCGGCCTCGCGGTTCCTCCGCACCTTCTCCGCGTCCGTCTCCCGGTGGAGCATCCGCAGGGTGCGGCCGTCGCGCTCCGCCGCCTCCACCTGGAAGCGTCCCGCGGCGAAGGCGAACAGGTAGGTGGGCAGGGGCGGGGTCTCGGCGAAGCGGTGGAGCCGCCGGCCGGGACCGGGCGGCCCGAAGGGGGGCGGATCGTCCGGAGCGGGCCCGGCCGCCGGCGTGTTCGACACGACCCGCCACCCCTCCGGGGCCTCCAGGGAAAGCCGGAAGCGGCCCTTCAGGTCCGGCTGGTCGAAGCACGGGAACGCCTCCCGGGCCCGGGCGGGGACGAAGAGGGTGTAGAGGTACTCCTCGTTCCGGTTCAGGGGGCCGTCGCCGGCCACGAACGCCACCTCGAGCGACACCGCGCCCGCGGAATCGACGGCCGCCCCGGCGGGAACCACCAGGTGGCCACCGCGCAGCTCCCACTCCACCGGCCTCCCCCGGCTCTCCACGCCCCGGACCGCCGAGTCCGGCGCCGCGAAGTCCAGGATCACGGGCCCCTCCCCGCGCGTCCGCCGCCAGGTGATCCGGGCGACGCCCTCCACCGGCGCCGACCGCTCCGCCGGAAGCCGGAACGCCAGCCGGTAGCGGAGGGAGTCGACCCGGGCGGCCCGCCACTCCGCCAGGGTGCGGGTCACGCCCTCCTCCGTCAGCTCGGCCACGGAGGGCTCGCCCGGGATCACCCCGCAGCCCGCGGCCGGGAGGGCCGCCGAGGCGGCGACCGCCGCGGCGACGGCTCCCCTTCGCCAGCCGGCCACGGCCTCAGCTCCCGCTCCCCTTGCGGGCCCGATGCGCCCCGTGGTCCACCAGGAAACGGACCATCCGGTCGTCCTTGCGGCCGCACGCCAGATCCAGCGCGGTGACGCCCTTCGCCTCGGAGTTCACCTCCGCGCCCCGCTCCACCAGCAGCTCCACCACGCCCGCGCTCCCGCCGGCCGCCGCGGCGTGGAGCGGCTCGTTCTCCATCTCGTTCTCCGATCGGGCCCGCAGGTCGGCGCCGCGGTCGATCAGCATCGCCGCAGTGTCCCGGCGGCCGAAGTAGGCCGCCAGGTGGAGCGGGGTCCACCCGTCGGGGCTCCGACGTTCGAGGTGTGCCTCGTCGCGATCGAGCATCACCTCGAGCCGGTCGGTGCGTCCCAGCGCGGCCGCCGTGAACGGATCGAGCGGGGCCCCGTGGCGCAGGAGCAGGTCGGCGATCTCGGGCTGGCCGTGGTAGACGGACGCGAGGACGAGCGGCATTCCCTCGGGCGTCTCTTCCACCGCCAGCGTCCGGTCTTCCTCCAGGAGCTCGTTCGCGCGTTCGGCGTCGCCGCGGCGGATCGCGTCCAGGAGCGCCTCCGTCGGGTCGGTCATGAAAGCTCCTCTCCTCGCTGTCTCAGGAACCGCTCCAGGCCCGCGGCGACGCCCTCGGCGATCGCGCGTCGATATTCGGGAGTCCTCAGCAGCGCCTCCTGCTCGGGAATCATCATGAACGCGCTCTCGACCAGCACCGCGGGCATCTCGCTCATCCGCAGCACGGCGAGGTTCTGGTGCCATACGCCGTGGTCGGCGAGCCCGGTGCGGGGCAGCAGCTCGGTCTGGACCGCCTCGGCCAGCGGCTCAGACTGGGGGTGGTAGAACAGGACCGAGGTGCCGTTGTTCTCGAAGGGGTTCACCCCGTCGGGAAGCGCGTTGTTGTGGATGGACACGAAGATCTCCCCCTCCGCGTCGACCGCGAGGCGGGTGCGGTCGTAGAGCCCCAGAGCGGAGTCGGGAGAGGCGCGGGTCATCACCACCTCGGCGCCCCGCTCCCGGAGGATCCTCGCGAGCTCGAGCGCGATCGCCAGGTTCGCCTCCCGCTCCTCGAGCCCGGTCGGGCCGACGGCGCCGGTGCCGGGGTTGTGGCCGGGGTCCACCACGACCCGCACCCCGTGCAGCGGGGAGCGGAACCGCCGATCGGCGAGCGACGCGGGAGGATGGCGGAAGCCGACCACCAGGTGGGTGCCCTCCCAGTAGGAGCGCCACCCCCATCCCTGGTCGCCGGCCAGGTCCACCTCGAGGCGGAACACCTCGTCCACCGGCTGGCTCCACCGCAGGGCTTCGATCAGCGGCTCCGCCGCCGCGGTCTCGATCCAGTCGACATTGGAGACGAGCCCGTACACCTCGATCGCGAACCGCAACGGGTCGAGGCGCTGCTCCACCCGGGCCGGCAGCCGCTCGTCGATGGGGAGGACCACCTCGCTCCACCCCTCCCGGGCGCGGGTGCGGACCACCGCGATCTCGTCGCCCGGCCGCGGGCCCTCGATCGGGAACACCTCCTCGACGTCGATCCAGGCGCTCCGCCCCGGGGCGAGCGCGATCTCGCGATAGCCGTCCCGCAGCCGCGCGATCGCGGCCCGGGTGCCGTTGGGCATGAGCATCCGGTACCCCAGCCCGGGTCCGGTGCGGCCGATCACCCGACCGTCGGTGCGGCCGGTTCCCGCGGTGTCGTCGTCGAGGGCGGCGATCCGCACCCGGGTGGGATCCAGCAGGAGAACCTCGGCCGCCGGGGCGAGGACGGGCTCCTCGCCCGGCCGGCGCAGCTCCAGGACGAGGGAGTCGCGAAGCGCGGTGCCCAGCAGCAGGTACACCTCTCCGGCGTAGCGCCTCCACCGCTGGGCGGCTGCGTTCCCCGCAGAGGGCGTCCCGCTCCGGGTCGCCCCCTCGACCGGCAGGTCCTCCCCCCACACCCGCCGTCCGAGATCGGGGTCGAGGACCGGCTCGGGCGCGAGCGGAACGATCCGCCCCCCGAGCCGGGCGCGGACCGCCAGGCCGGGCGCGGCCACCACCGAGACCCGAAGCGTGTCGCCGGCGTACAGCTCGAGCGCGCCCGTCGGCTCGATCGTCCCCGGCTTGTAGGGGAGCGTGTCGGGTCCCGGCGCGAAGAGCGGACGCGGTACCTCGACCGGATGCTCGATCTCGGCCACCCGGCCGCCGGCCTCGGCCCGGATCCGGAAAGTGAACGACCCCGGCTCCAGGGGGACCCAGGCGAGCCACCCGCCGCCGGGATGGACCGTCGCGGGGAACCCGTTCACCGTGAGGGATACGGCCCCGGCTTCGCCCCCGCGCACCTCGCCGAAGACGAAGGTGGAGTCGGAGGCTCCGAGGGTGGCGCCGGCGGAGGGATACTGGACCCGGATCGCGAGGGAATCGGCGACCGCGGCGACGGCCGAGGCCCGGGCAGGCCCGCGTGCGGCGATCGCCGCCGAAGCGAGGAGGAGCGCGAGCGCCGGGACGGATTTTCGGAGCATGCGCGGCAAGGTAGCGCCACCCCCGAGGGGGCTCAATCGTGCTATCCTCGGCCCCGATGAACCGTTACGACCGCGAGATGCTGGCGCTGGCCGTCCCCGCGCTCGGAACCCTCGCCGTCGACCCGCTGGTGTCGACGGTCGACACGATCTTCGTGGGCCGCCTCGGGGTGGTCCCCCTCGCCGCCCTCGGGATCAACGCCTCGGTCTTCTCGTTCACCTTCGTCGTCTTCAACTTCCTCGCCTACGGTACGACCCCGCTGGTCGCGCGGGAGGTGGGGCGGGGAGACCGGGCCGCCGCCGGGCGGGTGGTGGTCCAGGCGCTCGTGCTCGCCGCCGGCCTCGGCCTGCTCGCGCTCGCCGCGCTGGAGGCGCTCGCCGTCCCGGTGGTGAGGCTCATGGGCGCCTCCGGCGAGGTCGTGGGGCCGGCCGTCGAGTACCTCCGGATCCGCGCCCTCGCCGGGCCGGCGGTCCTGATCTCGACCGCCGGCCACGGCGCCTTCCGGGGCTACCACGACACCCGCACCCCGCTGGCGGTCTCGATCGGGGTCAACGCCATCAACCTCGTCCTCGATCCGATCCTCATCTTCGGGCTCGGGTGGGGGCTGGCGGGGGCCGCCTGGGCGTCCGCCGTCGCCCAGTGGGCGGGCGCGGCCGCCTTTCTGTGGCTCGTCTTCTCCCGCCGCCGCGAGGAGCTCGGCGTGGAGCCGATGCTCCCGCGCCCCGGCGAGCTGCTGCCGCTGCTGCGGGTGGGCGGAACCCTCGCGATCCGCACGATGTCGCTGATCGGGACGATGACCCTGGCGACCGCGGTCGCCGCGCGGGTGGGGACCGTCGCCGTGGCCGCCCACCAGGTGGGCGCCCAGGTGTGGCTCTTCCTCGCCCTCGTCGTCGACTCGATCGCGATCGCCGCCCAGGCGATGGTGGCCCGCTACCGCGGGGCCGGCGAGCCGGCGGCCGCCCGGGAGGCGGGGAACCGGCTCCTGCTGTGGGGCGCGGGCCTCGGGCTCGCGATCGGGGCGGTCTTCTACCTGATCGCCCCCGTCCTCCCCCGCCTCTTCACCTCCGACCCGGCCGCGATCGCGGCGGTCGGCGCCATCCTCCCGTTCGTCGTATTCATGCAGCCGTTGAACGCGCTCGTCTTCGTGTGGGACGGCATCTTCCTCGGGGCCGAGCGGTTCCGCTTCCTGGCGGCCCAGATGGCGGCCTCCGCCGTCGCCGCGGGGATCGTGCTCCTGCTCGTCGTCCCGATGGGGTGGGGCCTCACGGGGGTGTGGTGGGGGATCGTCGCGCTGATGGGGGCGCGGGCGGCGACGCTGGGGTGGGCCTGGATCCGGCCGACCGTCACCCCTCGCCCAGCAGGCGGGCCACCCGCTCGCGGGTGAGCCTCCGCGCCAGCGCCCACCCGGTCGCCACCGCGACCAGCGAGAAGGCGATTCCCCACCCCCACTCGAGCATCAGCAGCTTGCCCGATCCGAACAGCGCGGCGTAGATGAAGGCGACGGCGAGGCCCCACAGCGCGAGGCCCCTGCGGAGCCGGCCGGCGCGGGCGGGGCCCGCCTCCTCCCCGATCGCCTCGCGGACGGGATCCCACCACCCCGGCGGGCGCACCTTCCGGTAGAAGGCTGCCAGCCTCTCCATCGAGACGGGCCGGGTCGCGAACGTCACCCCCACCCACACGACGGTCGAGCCGACGAGGTTGAGGAACACCTTGGCGGCGAAGGGGAAGGCGGGCCCTCCCCACTGCGGGCTCAGCTCCAGCGCCACCCCGATCGCGGAGGAGGCGACCATCGCGGCGATCTCGCTCCACGCGTTCACCCTCCACCAGAACCACCGGGCGATGTACACGAGCCCGATCCCCGCGCCGAGGGTGAGCAGCAGGATGAAGAGCCGCGAGATCGACGCGGAGTTCTCGGCGATCACGATCGCGATCCCCAGCGCGAGCGCCGTCGCGATCCGGCCGGCCATCACGTAGTGGCGCTCCGAGCGCCCCTTCGCGAGGAACGGACGGTACAGGTCGTTCACCAGGTAGGCCGCCGAGAGGTTCAGGAACGAGGTGAGGGTCGACATGAACGCGGCCACGAACGAGGCGAGCGTGATCCCGAGGAGTCCCACCGGCAGGTAGTCGACCATCGCCCGTGGATAGGCGAGCTCCGGATCGTCGATGGCGGGATACAGGACGAGCGACGCCAGCGCGACGAGGATCCACGGCCACGGCCGGAGCGCGTAGTTGGCGACCTGGAACCACAGGGTTCCGAGCACGGCCTCCCGCTCGTCCCGGCTCGCCGCCATCCGCTGGATCACCACCGCGCCCCCGTCGGCGTTCTTGTTCGCCCACCACTGGAGCGTGACCAGCACCAGAAAGGTGGCGGTCGCCGTGGCCGACCACGAGAGGATCGCCGAGCCCCAGCCGCCGGCCGCCTCCGCCGCCCCGGCGCCGAAGTCGGGGAGGAACGCCAGCGTCCCGGCGTGCTCGGCGCGGATCGTCTCGAGCATCGGCCCCAGCCCGCCGGCCGCGTCGACGGCGAACACGGCGAGGACCACGGCGCCCACGAGCGCGATCGCGAACTGGACGAGGTCGGTCACCACCACGCCCCAGAGCCCGGAGAGCATGGCGTACCCCAGGGTGAGGACCGCGGCGAAGAGGGTCGCCTCCCGGGTGCCGATGTCGAAGACGACGCCGAACACCTTCACCATCGCCAGCATCACCCACGCCATCGTCAGGCAGTTGGCGTAGAGCGTCATGTACACCGCCCGGAAGCCCCGCAGGATCGCCGCCGGCCTGCCGGAATACCGCTCCTGGGCGAGCTCGACGTCGGTCATCACCTCGGAGCGGCGCCACAGCTGCGCGAAGACGAACGCCGCCAGCACCCCTCCGATCGCGAAGCACCACCACAGCCAGTTCGCCTGGATCCCGTCGGTGCGGACGATCCCGGTTACGAAAAGGGGGGTGTCCACCGAGAAGGAGGTGGCGACCATGGAGGTGCCCGCGAGCCACCACGGCAGGTTGCGGCCGGAGACGAAGAACTCCTGGGTGGAGCGACTGGCCCGGTGGACGAAGTAGAGGCCGACCAGCAGCGAGAAGACGAAGTACGCCGCCAGGACCGTCCAGTCGAGCCAGTGGAGCTGTGCGAAGAAGGTGCCGAGCCCGCGCATCGGCACGGCAACCTAGCCACGCGCTTGATTTCCCGCGACCCGCCCATCTATGATGCAGTCATGAGACGGCGCATGGTGGTCCTCACCGAGGACGGAGCCCGACACCACGGCTTCTCCCACGACTTCGTCCCCGGCAAGGAGGCGTTCCACTTCTGCGAGGTGGACGCCTCGGGTGACGTCGTCGACACCCCCACCTTCGCCCTCGTCCAGGTGCAGGCGGTCTTCTTCGTCCGCGACTTCGGCTTCGACCGGGAACGGCGCTACACGGAGGAGCAGGCCCCCTTCGAACCCTCCCCGCCGCCCACAGCGGGAGCGAAACGGCTCCGGGTAGAGTGCGCCTGGGGGGAAACCCTCGAAGGGCTGACCTACGGATACGACCCGGAGCGGAAGGGCTTCTTCCTGTTCCCCACCGCGCCGAAGGATCGAACCTACAACCTCGAGCGTGCCTACCTGACCCGTCGCGGGGTGAGCGAGGTGGAGCTGTCCCCGGCGGCTTAGGGGGCCGGCGTGCTCAGCGGCGGATCTTCAGCCGCTGGCCGACCCTGATGTGGTCCCGGTCCCGGATGCGGTTCAGCGAGACGAGATGGCCGACGGTCACCCCGTGGCGGGCGGCGATCGACACCAGGGTGTCGCCGGGCTGCACGGTGTAGAACCGCGCGCGATCGCCGGCGTCGATCGCCCGGGTGCGTCGTCCACTCTGTCCGGCGGCCGCGGCGGCGAGTCGCATGGGGGCCTCCCGTCCCACCTCGGGAGGAACCCGGAGCAGGAAGCCGGCGGGAACGCCGCGCCCTCCCCGCCACACCTCGTCGGTCAGGGCGGGGTTGAGCTCCCAGAGCCGGTTTCTCTCGACGTCCACCGCCCTGGCGATGTCCTCCAGGCCCATCTGCACCGGTACCCCGACGACGTCGAACGCCAGCGACTTCAGCGGGCGGTACACCCCGAAGTACTTGATCGGGTTCTCCGCCACCTCCAGGGCCGCGAGGAACTCGGCGTAGAAGTTCTTCGAGGCGAACCCGAAGGCGGGGCCGTCGTAGTGCCGGCGGATCGTCATGTAGTCGTTGGTTCCCAGCTCCCTGACCGCCCGGCGCATCCCGTAGTAGCCGTGATTGTAGGCGGTGAGGGCCAGCGGCCACGATCCGAGCCCGCGGTAGTTCCGCTTCAGGAGCCGGGCCGCGCCGCGGGCCGCCAGGATCGGGTCGAACCGCTCGTCCACCGTCCGATCGACCCGAAGGAACTTGCGGGCGGTCGCGGGCATGAACTGCCACACCCCTGCCGCCCCCACCTTGGAGCGGGCCCGCGTGTTGAACGTGGACTCCACCATCGGGAGCCACGCGATCTCGGCGGGAACCCCCTCCTCCTCGAGCACGCGAAGGATGTGGTCCCGGAACATGCCGGCGCGGAGCAGACCGTCGAGGAAGCGCTCCTTGAGCCCCCGCTGCACCCGGATCCGATCGGCCGCCCGGCGCCAACGCTCGGGACCTCCCCTCTCCCCGAAAAGCTCGTAGACGTCCTCGTACTCGCCGGAGAGGGTGCGCGGATCCGGATTTCGCGCGGCCAGGTCGAGCAGGATCCGACGGTACCGCTCGATCACCGCCTCCTGCTCGCGCTCGTTCCGGCGGGCCTGCTCCCTCGTGCGGGCCCTCTCCTGATCCATCTCCCGGTAGACGATGGAGAGATCGTCACGGTCGTGGAAGACGACCTCGTCCTGGCTCCACTCCGCGTAGACGTTCCTCCAGAACTCCACGGCGGGCTCGAGCGCCTCCGGGCGCGGGAAGAGATCGTCCCCCTGCGCCCGCGCCTCCGGGATCGAGGACAGGGGTGCCACGGGGAGGGAGAGAATGGCGAGGATGACGAGGTGGATTCGTTTCATGTCGGCCGCTTCTATGGACGTCGAATGATGGACGATTGTTCCGCGGCTTCAGTCGGCGACTCGGACCGGGAGGGTTCCGCGGGCGGGCCTCTCCCCTCGCAGGAACGCGACGACCGCCCGTTGGGAGGCGGCGTCCTCCCCATAGGCCCACACGACCCGCGGGGGGGCGTGAACCTCGCTCACGATACGGGGATCGGAAAAAAGGATCAAGACCGCCTCCTCCGCCGGCCGGCAGGCCGCGTCCACGATCCCGCGGGCGGGATCGGAGAGCCCGGCCCGTCCCTTCCACGCGCGTACGGGATTGAACACCGCGCACGCGACCACGGTTCCGGCGCACGCCGCGCGAACCTCCTCGACCCGGGGAGAGGGGATTCCGGGATCGCCGGCGGCGTCCACCACGACGAGCCGATCCGCCGCCCCGGCCTCGAGCTCTTCCATCAGAACGATCTCCTCCGGCTCGATCCCCCCGTCGAGCACGACGATCCACCGGGCGCGATCGGGCCACTCCTCGCCGGCGGGCGGATCGGGGGGACGCGCGGTCAGCGCCTCGGCCGCGACCGTCTCGGCGAGGGGAGAGGAGGTGGCCGCAGGAGAGGAGGGGGGCGCCTTCCCGCAGCCCGCCCACGCCTTGAGCGCGAAGAGACGGGCCACGGACGCCTCGACGAGGGCCCGTTCCAGCGAGCCCTCCCCCAAAGCCGCGACCACCCCCTCGCGCACCGCAGCCGGATCGTCGGGGTAGAGGAGCCAGTCGACCCCCGCCTCCAGCGCCCGGACGGCGGCCTCTCCCGGACTCTCTCCCGCCACCGCGCCCATCATCAAGGCGTCGGTGCACACCAGCCCGTCGAACCCCAGCTCGCCGCGGAGCAGATCCGTCACGATCGCCCGCGAGAACGTGGCGGGCCGGTCGCGGGCCCCGTCAGGCTCGAGCAAGGGGTAGGCGACGTGGGCGGTCATCGCCACCTTCGCCTCCGCGGCGATCCCGGAGCGGAAGGGCTCCGCCTCCGCGAGGATCCGGGCCCGATCGGCCTCGACGACGGGGAGCGTCTCGTGGCTGTCGACGGTGGTCCGGCCGTGCCCGGGGAAGTGCTTTAGGGTCGCGGCGATCCCCGCGGCCTGAAGTCCCTCGACCACGGCTTCCACGATCCTCGCCGCCACGTCGGGATCGCCCGCCGCGGCGCGGCTGGAGACGATCGGGTTCGACGGCTCGTTCGCCAGATCGGCCACCGGCCAGAAGTCCACGTGGAACCCGGCGGCGCGCAGCTCGCGGCCGATCGCCTCCCCGGCCGAACGCGCCAGGGAGGTATCGCCCGCCGCCCCGAGCGCCATGAGCGGGGGGAAGGCGGTCCCCGCTGCGGGAAACTGCTGGCCGATCCCGCGCTCGAAGTCTCCGGTGGCCAACGGAGGGATCGGGACCCGCACGCGAGCCTCGGCCAGCAGATCGGCGACCGCCTCGAGGTCTCCGCCGAACACGATCACCCCGCCCCATCCGCACCTCTCGAGCCCGGCCAGGAAACCCTCCCGCTCCTCGGCGTCGCCCGCGTGGCCCCGAAGCGGGACGCATACGAGCTGGGCGGCGAGATCGGCGTCCGAGAGATCGGCCGGATCGGGGAGCCGGCGTCGCGCCCCGGTCATCGGTTGCGCGCTCCACGCCGGATCCACTCCCCGGCCAGGGCGAGCGCGAGACCTGCGACCATCGTCAGGACTCCCAGTACGCCCACTCCTCCGAACGTCACCTCGGCCCACGTGAGCCACCCCGGAGGGTCGGGGGAGACGGCTTCGCTACCCGGCATCGCCGAGGAGCCCGTCGAGCCCGCTCGAGAACTCACGCCACACCTCCTTCGTCCGCGGCAGGAGGGCCGCCCCGTCGGCGGTCAGAGCGTGATACTCGCGCGGATGGCCGCCGCACTCGGGCGGGACCCACCGCGACCGCACCTTCTCCTCCTTCTCCTCCTTCTCCAGACGATTGAGCAACGGATAGTTCGTCATTCGGGGCAGCTGCTATCGGGGAGGAGGAAAGGAGAGCTTTCCGCAGCGGGCGGGGTGCCGCGCTCCCGTCGCCGCCGGGAGGTTGACGCACTCCCCCAGCGCGCTCTCGAACGCGAGGATCGCGAAGGCCACCGCCTCCTTGGCGTCGCCGTCCAGCCCCCGCTCGTCGACCGGCACGACCTCCCGAGGCGCGAGGCGCCGGTCGAGGCCCTCCATCAGGGCGCGGTTCTTCCGGCCGCCGCCGGAGACGATCACCTCGGCCTCGGTCGGCACCGGTTCGATGCCCGCCTGCCCCTCGAGCGCTCGAACCACGCTCTCGACGGTCAGCTCCGCTGCAGTGGCGAAGCGTTCGGCGACCCCGTCGGGCGCGAGCGCGTCGAGCGGCTGGAAGTAGCGCTCCGTCCACTGCTCGCCGAACCACTCCCGACCGGTCGACTTCGGGGCCGGCAAGGCGAAGAAGGGGTCGGCCAGCGCCGCCTCCAGCCGCTCGTGGTCCACCTCACCGCCGGCCGCGATCTCGCCTGCTTCGTCCCGCGGCTCCCCCAGCAGCCTCTGCGCCAGAAGATCGAGCACCACGTTCCCGGGCCCGGTGTCGAAGGCGACCACCTCCTGCCGCCCCACCCCCGGGGGGATCAGGGTGACGTTCGCGATCCCTCCGAGGTTGAGGCACACCCTCCACCGGTCGGGGTGGCAGAAGAGGAGCCAGTCCACGTAGGGGACGAGCGGGGCCCCCTCGCCGCCGGCGGCGACGTCGGCGGGGCGGAAGTCGGACCACACCGGACATCCCGTGCGCTCGGCGATCACCGCGGGCTCGCCGATCTGGAGCGTCGTCGGCGTTCCGCCGTGGATCCCCCGGGGGTCGTGCCACACGGTCTGGCCGTGGCTGCCGATCAGCGCGACCCCCCCGAACCCGGATCCGGCGGCCTCCACCGCCGCGCCCGCCGCACGAGCGAACGTCTCCGCGACCCGGACGTCGAGCGCGGCGAGCTCGGAGAGGGCGAGGGAGGTCGGGTCGCGAAGGGCCTCCGCGACCCCGGGCTCGTAAGAGATCTCGGCGACCCCGTCCACCGACCACGCGAGCGACCCACCCTCGGGATGGGAGAGCGTGCAGCAGGCGGCGTCGACCGCATCGGCGGAGGTTCCGGACATCAGCCCGATCACCGTCGCCTCGCGGCTCTCGATCAACGGAGGTGCGATCGGCGCGCGCAAGGGAGGAAAAACCTAGCCCCGCCGAAGACCGACCGCGAGGCGGACCCGAAGAAAAAGTTTCGCTCCCTGTTCAGCGTCTTACAGCCGCCCTTTCCCCCTGCCCGTACCATGGGGAGTGTGACGATGACGAAGCGGTGGATGGGGATCGCGAACAAGGAATCGTCGCTGCCGTACTTGAATAACCGCGGCCCCGCGGTAGCGGCGTCAGAGAGCCCCCTTCTTCGGAAGGGGGCTTTCGCTTGTCCCCCTCCACCCCGATTCGCTCCACCGGACGAAAGGAGCTTTCCATGAGCGTGCACAAGGTGATCGAGATCCTCGCCCAATCGAGCGAAGGGTTCGAGGACGCCATACAACAGGCGGTGGCCGAGGCCTCGGAGACGGTCAGCGGGATCAAGAACGTCTACGTCAAGGACATGCAGGCGGTCGTGGAGAACAACCGGGTCACCGCCTACCGGGTGAACGTGAAGATCACCTTCCAGGTGGCAGACAACCGGTAGCCTCTACCGCTCGGGGGCCCCGTTGGTCAGATAGTGGAGGACGTCGAACTTGGTGAGGATGCCGACGAACCGGGTGCCGCGGCGCACCAGCAGCGCGTCCTCTCCGGAGGTAAAGTAGCCGACCGCGACCTTCATGCTGGCGTCCTCCTCGACCGCGGGGAAGGGATCCTCCAGGTAGTCGTCCAGCGGCTTCTCCAGCGCGTCGGGCTCGGCCAGCACGCGGTTCAGAAGGGTCCTTTCCGAGAGGCTGCCCCGCTGCTCCTCGCCCTCGATCACCGGGATCTGGCTGACGTTGTACTTCTCCATCAGCTGGAGCGCCTCCCGCACCGTGGCGTCGGACTCGATCATGATGAGTGACGGAGCGTCGTCGCCAGCCTTCCGCTCCAGCAGGTATCCCACCTCGATCTCCTCCTCCTCGAGCATCCGGTTCTCCCGCATCCACTCGTCGGAGTGGAGCTTGGAGAGGTAGCGCTCGCCCAGGTCGCACAGCATCGCCACCACGCACGAGTCGGGATCGTCCATCTCGCGGGCGATCTCGAGCGCCACGTGGACGATGGTCCCAGACGAGCCACCGACGAACAGCGCCTCCTCGCGCGTGAGCCGACGCGCCATCTGGAACGACTGCCGGTCGGTCACCTGCCGGATCTCGTCGACGTACTCGATGTCGAGCGTCCCCGGGATCTTGTCCATCCCGATCCCCTCCACCTGGTACGTCTTCCCCTCGCCCACCACGCCCGTCTCCTTGTACTCCTTCAGGATGGACCCCACCGGATCGGCGCCGACGACCCGCACGCCGGCGTCCTTCTCCTTCAGGAAGCGGCCGACCCCGCTGATCGTGCCCCCGGTGCCCATCCCCGCCACGAACGCGCCGAGCGTTCCTTCCGTCTGATCCCAGATCTCCGGGGCCGTCCACCGATAGTGGGCCTCGGTATTGGCGCGGTTGTAGAACTGGTTCGCGAAGATCGCGTTGGGGGTCTCCTCGGCGATCCGCTTGGCGGTGTTCAGGTAGTAGTCGGGGTGGTCGGGCGGCACCGCGGTGGGGGTGATCACGATCCGGGCGCCGAACGCCTTGAGGAGCCGCTGTTTCTCCTGGCTCATCTTGTCCGGCATCACGAAGACGCATTCGTACCCCTTCACCGCGGCAGCCATCGCGAGAGCGGTGCCGGTGTTGCCGGCGGTCGCCTCGACCACGATGCCGCCGGGCTCGAGGTTGCCGGCCTCCTCGGCCGCCTCGATGATCGGCAGCCCGATCCGGTCCTTCACGCTTCCACCGGGACCCAGGTGCTCGGCCTTGCCGTAGACGGGGGTGCGGATGCCCTCGGTGACGCGATTCAGACGGATGAGGGGGGTGTTTCCGAGCGCGTCGAGGACGGTCCGGTAGACGCGCTCGTCGGGGTCGTGGAGATCGAGCGCCATGACGATCGAAGGTAGACCGCCGGAAAATCCCGGGCAAGACGCCGGAGCCGCCGGGCCGCATGCACCCCTGGCCCCCCGTCTCCGGCCGCGGCTCTATCCGCGCACCTCGGCCAATCTCTCCATCTCCCCGTCGTCCAGGTCGATCCCCGCCGCGGCCACGTTCTCCTCCAGGTGCTCCACGCTCGAGGTGCCGGGGATCGGCAGCATCACCGGGGAGCGGGCCAGCAGCCAGGCGAGCGCTGCCTGGGCGGGAGTGGCGTCGTGCTCCTCGGCGATCTCCCGTAGCGCGCCTCCCTCTTCGGCGAGGTCCCCGGTGGCGAGGGGGAACCACGGGATGAAGCCGATCCCGAGCTCCTCGCACCGCTCGAGGACGTCCTCGGACTCGCGGTGATCCAGGTTGTAGCGGTTCTGCACGGTGACCACGTCGACGATCTCCCGCGCGGTCTCGAGCTGGTCCACGCTCACGTTGGAGATTCCGATCAGGCGGACCTTCCCCTCGTCCTGCAGGTCCTTCAGCGCCCCGACCGACTCC
>JAWVZN010000058.1:0-14283 GCA_033722155.1 Gemmatimonadota bacterium
CGCTCCACGAAGGAGGCCATCGTCCAGCTGGGCTCGCATCCGCAGACGTCGAAAACGAAATTGGCGACGATCTCCTCGCCCCGCTCGGTGTGGGCGACCTCGGGGTGGAACTGGACGCCGAAGCGCCGGCTCTCGGGATTGCCGAAGGCGGCGATCGTGTCCTCGGTGGAGAGCCCGAACAGGAGGTAGCGGTGGGGCACGGTCTCGATCCGGTCGCCGTGGCTCATCCACACGTCGATCTCCTCGCCCACGTCGAAGCCGCCGAAGGGGCCCACCGGGTTCTCCACCACGAGCCGGGCGCGACCGTACTCCCGCGACTCCGCCGGCTCCACCGCCGCCCCCTCGGCGTGGGCCAGCAGCTGCATCCCGTAGCAGATCCCGAGCATCGGGATCCGGACGTCGAAGAGGCCGGGGTGGGGGTGGGGGGCGCCGTCGTCGTACACGCTCGCGGGTCCGCCCGACAGCACGATCCCGGAGGGCGCCCACGCCTCGATCGTGTCGGCGTCGACGTCGAAGGGGTGGATCTCGCAGTACACCCTCTGCTCCCGGATCCGGCGGGCGATCAGCTGGGTGTACTGGGAGCCGAAGTCGAGGATCAGGATCCAGTCGTCGGGTCGGGCCGAACTAGAACTCATGGAACGTGACCCCGTGGTCCCCGGTGTCGTAGATCGCGAGCGACCCGATCCCCGAGATCCAGCCGCACACCTCGCCGGGGTTCACGATCAGCGTGTCGCCGATCCGCCGCTCGCCGGTCTCGTGGGTGTGGCCGTAGACGATCAGGTCGTGATCGCCCGCGGCCGCCACCTCGACGACGCCCCGGGGCTCGTGCATCGTCAGGATCCTCCGGTCCGCCACCTCCGTCTCCCACCACTGGCTCTCGAGGGCCGCCCCGATCTCCTCGAAGGCGGCCGCGATCTCGTACAGGTCGCCGTCGTTGTTGCCGGTGATGCCGTGGAGCGGGGCGTCGAGACCGCCCAGGTCGCGGACCGCGAAGGGGGAGCAGTAGTCGCCGGCGTGGATCACGACCTCCACGCCGGCCCGGTTCAGCATGGAGACGGCCTCCCGGATCCGGATCCGGTGGTCGTGGGTGTCGCTGATCAGGCCGATCCTCACGGCATCCCCCCGCGCAGCCGGTCGAGGGCCTCCTCCGGGGAGAGCGTCTCCTCCTCGCCGCTCTGCATCTCCTTCACCGTCCAGGTCCCCTCCTCCCGCTCCCGCTCGCCCAGGAGGATCGCCACCCGCGCGCCCCCCTGATCGGCCCGCTTCAGGCCCTTGCCGACCGACTGGTCCTTCAGCATGATGTCGGTCGCCAGGCCGGCCTCGCGGAGGCGCGCCGCGGCCCGGAGCGCGGCGTCGCGGTCGTCGGCGGAGACCGGAATCACGTAGGCGTCGCACCGCGGGCCGAGGTCGGGCAGGCGGGCCCGCTCGACCAGCAGCTCGAGCGGGGTGGCGTCGCCCATCCCGAAGCCGACCGCGGGCAGGTCCTCGCCGCCGGCGGCGGCCAGGAGGTCGTCGTAGCGCCCGCCCCCGCACAGCGCCCGCAGCTCGCCCGCACGGTCGTACATCTCGAAGACGACGCCGGTGTAGTAGGCGAGCCCGCGGACGACCGCCGCGTCGAAGCGGCAGAACTCCCCCACGCCGTAGGCGTCGAGGTATCGCTCCAGCCGCACCAGGGGCTCCGCCTCGGGGGCGAGGTGGACGCCGGTCGGCACGAGCTCCTCCTGGAGTCCCTCGAGGTCGCGGCGGGCGATCGCGCGGGTGAGCGACTCGGCGGTCCGGCGGGGCACGTCCGCCTCCTCCAGCTCGGCCACCACCGTCGCCTCGTCGGTCCGGAGCAGCCGGTCGAGCGCGGCGTACACCTCCAACCGGACCCCGGCGGGGATCCCGAGCGCGGCGATCGTGGCGTCCAGGAGCCGGTGGTCGCTGTACCGCACCTCGAAGTCCTCCGCACCCAGACCACAGGCGCGGAGCGAGTCGACGCCGGCGGCGATGATCTCCGCGTCTGCCTCGACCCCCTCCACCCCCACGATGTCGAGGTTCAGCTGCCAGAACTCCCGGAAACGACCCCGCTGGGGCTGCTCGTAGCGGTAGAGCCGCGGGATCGAGTACCACTTGATCGGCTTCGGGATGCCGCGGCTCTTCGCGGCGAGCATCCGCGCAAGCGACGGCGTCATCTCCGGCCGCAGCGCCACCTCGCGCCCCCCCTTGTCGGTGAAGGCGTACAGCTGCTCGACGATCTGCTCGCCCGACTTGCGGGTGTACAGCTCGAGCGGCTCGATCGTCGGGGCGTCGTACTCCTCGAACCCGTACCGCTCGGCCACCTCCCGCCACCGATCTTCGATCCAGCGGCGGACCCGCATCGCCTCCGGGTAGAAGTCCCGGGTTCCCTTCAAGCTCTCGAGGCGGCTCACCGCGACCCCGCCCCCACCGGCTCGCCCGGGGCGCCCGACCGGGTCGGTCCGCTCCCCGGATACGGACGTCCCGCCGCCGCCAGGTCCAGCGCCAGGAGCGCCTCCCCCACGGTGTAGAAGGAGCCGGTCACCACGATCCGGGTCGCCTCACCCGCCTCCACCATCGCGCGGGCCTCCCGGAGGCCGACCGCGACGGAGTCGGCCCACGCCACCCAGGGGCGCGCGGCCACCGGCCGGGCGGCCTTCGGCTCGGTGAGGCGCCGCCCGGCCGACGCCGAGGCCAGCTCGCACAGCCACGCCATCGCCGCCACCGGCTCGAGCGCGTCGAGCATCGTTTCCCACCGCTTGTCGGAGAGGATCCCCACCACGACCGCGCACGGGTGCAGGTCGATCCCGCGAAGGGTGGCGGCGAGGCGCCCGATCGCCGCGGGGTTGTGGGCGGCGTCGAGCACCACCTCCACCCCGTCCGTCCGGTACACCTCCATCCGCCCCGGCAGAGCCACCCCGGCCAGCGCCTCCCGCAGGGCGTCCTCCTCGATCGGCGGGGCCGCCCCGGCCGCCCCGAGCCGCTCGAAGGCGCGCACCGCCAGCGCGGCGTCGGCGGCGAAGTGCTCGCCGGCGGCGGGTACGGCGAGGGCCTGGAGGCTCCGCTCGGGCGAGACGTAGTCGAACCCGGTCGCGGAGGGGTTCATCGAGGTCACGCTCCACTTCACCTCGTCGCTCACAAACTCCAGCACCGCACCGACTTCCGTTGCAACGTCCTCGAAGATCGCCCGTACCTCGGGCGGACCCGGATCCCCCACCAGGGCGGGCCGGCCGGGAGCGAAGATCCCCGCCTTCTCCCGCGCGATCTCCGCCGGACTCTCCCCGAGGTGGGCCTCGTGGTCCCGGGCCACGTTGGTGACGAGCGCCACCTCCGGATCCACCACGTTGGTGGCGTCCAGTCGCCCCCCCATTCCCACCTCGTGGATCGCGAGGTCGACGCCGGCCTCCCGGAACCGCTCGAAGGCGATCAGGGTGGCGGACTCGAAGTAGGTCATCTGCCGCTCCTCGACGAAGCCGCGGATCCGATCCCACAGCGCGGCCACCCGCCCGCCCTCGATCGGGCGGCCGTCGACCAGGATCCGCTCCCGGAAGTCGATGATGTGGGGGGAGGTGTAGCGGCCGACGGAGAGGCCGTGGCCCCGCGCGATCGCGTCGAGGCAGGCGGCGGTCGTCCCCTTGCCGTTGGTGCCGGCGACGTGAGCCACCGGCGCGGCCCGCTCGGGATGGTCCGACGCTTCGCACCACGCCCGGACGTTCTCGAGCCCCAGGCGGATGCCGAAGGCCTCCAGGCGCTCGATCGCGGCCAGGGCCGCGTCGTAGCCGCTCACGACTCCCCGGGAAGCGCCTCCGCGCCGGCCATCCAGCGCAGGGTGCGCGACACCGTGCGCTTCAGCTCGCCCCGCTCCACGACCCGGTCGACGAAGCCGTGCTCCAGCAGGAACTCGGCGGTCTGGAACCCCTCGGGGAGGTCCTCCCCGATCGTCTGCTTGATGACGCGGGGGCCGGCGAAGCCGATCTGGGCGCCCGGCTCGGCGTAGATCACGTCGCCCAGCATGGCGTAGCTCGCGGTGACCCCGCCGGTGGTGGGATCGGTGTCGATCGCGACGAAGGGGAGCCCGCGCTCGTCGAGCTCCGCCAACAGGGAGCTCGTCTTCGCCATCTGCATGAGCGAGAGCACCCCCTCCTGCATCCGCGCGCCGCCCGACGCCGAGACGATCACCAGCGGGAGCGCCCCCTCCAGCGCCCGCTCGATCGCGCGGGCGATCTTCTCGCCCACCACCGAGCCCCTGCTGCCGCCCATGAAGCGGAAGTCCATCACCGCGATCGACACCTCCAGGCCGTCGATCTCCCCGAGGCCGCACACCACCGCCTCGTTGCGCCCGGTCCGCTCGCGGTACGTCTCGATCCGCTGCGGGTAGGGCTCGGTGTCGACGAACTCGAGCGGGTCCACGCTCTCCAGGTCCGCGTCCCGCTCCTCGAAGGAGCCCTCGTCGAGCAGCAACTCCAGGTAATCCCCGGCCCCCGTCCGGAAGTGGTGGCCGCACTCGGAGCACACCCACTCGCGCTGGGCGAGGTCCTTGCGGTACAGGATGTCGCCGCACGACGGGCACTTCTGCCACAGGTCGCCCGGCAGCTCCTTCTTCTCGGTGGTCTCGATCTTCTTTCTTTCGCGCTTGAACCAGCTCATGGGACGGATAAGGCTACCCGCCGGCCTCGGTCGGGGTCAACCGGAGTCGGGCTCCAGGTCCCGCGCCATCTGCACCGCGTCCTCGGGCGGCGAGTCGTAGTAGTCGGGCCTCCGCCCCACCACCTCGAAGCCGTGTCCAAGGTAGAAGTCGCGAGCGAGCTCGTTGCTCTCCCGCACCTCCAGGTACAGCCGGAGGGTCCCCCGATCCCGGACCCCTTCGACGAACGTTTCCAGGAGCCGGCGGCCGATCCCCCGCCCCCGCCGGCCCTCGTCCACGGCGATGTTGGCGAGCTCCGCCTCGTCGGCGGCGAGCCACCCCAGCGCGTAGCCCACCACCCGCCCCTCCTCCTCGGCGACCCACCCGATTCCGTTCGGGAGGGCGAGGAGCTGGAGGAAGTGCTGATAGCGCCACGGGGCGGAGTAGATCTCCTCCTCGAGCTCGTGGACCCGCCGCACGTCGCCGAGCCGGAAGCGGCGGATCTCCACGGCGGAGCCCACGCTCACCCCGCTCCCTCCGCGGCCTGCTCGTCCACTCCGGGCCGCACGTAGATCAGCCGCAGCTCGCCGGGGCTCTCCAGGCGATACCGGTCGGGCTCCCGGGCCACCAGGGCCGCGATCGCCTCCGCGGGGGTCCGGTCCCGCTCCGGCCCGGGGGAGACGTCGGGCCCCACGACGACGGCGCCGCCGGCGATCCGCGCGACGTCCTCCGGCACCACGTCCTCGGGCCCCGACAGGCGTCGCCACCCCCCCTCGTCCGTCCGCTCGTGGACCCCGGCCCACCGCCGGCCGCGCCGGGCGTCGAGGCTCGCGCACACGCGCCGCCGATCGGGCTCCGCGTAGGCTTCGGCCACCGCCGTCAGGGTGGGCACCGCATGGAGGTCGATCCCCCGGGTCTCGGCGAGCCCGAGCGCCAGCGCCGCGCCGACCCGCAGGCCCGTGAAGGAGCCCGGCCCGGCGGGCAGCGCGATCGCGTCGAGGTCCGCGAGCTCGAGGCCGGCCTCGGCGAGGAGCGACTCGATCGCGGGAGCGGTCTCGGTGAAGGTGGAGCGCCACCCGAGCCGGCGGGCCCGGCTCCGGTCGCCGCCCAGAAGGCACACCGCCGGCACGTCGGTGGCGGTGTCGATCGCGAGGAGGTTCACGGGAGGGCGGGGGCGGAACGCCCCCGGGAGGTCAGGCCGTGCCCCACATCCGCTCGCTGGTCCCCTCGATACCGCGCAGCTTCAGCTCGAATTCGGAGCGGTTGGTCGCGTTCTCCAGCGCCGCCTCTTCGGTGATCTTCCCCTCGCGAAGCAGGCGCATCAGGCTCTGGTCGAACGAGTGCATCCCGTACTGGGTGCCGCCTTCGCCGATCAGCTCGGCGATCTGGTCCAGCGACCCGGGGGTGTGGAGGTAGTCGCGGATCGCCTCCGTCGAGACCATCACCTCGGTGGCCGGGACCCGGCCTCGTCCGTCCGCCTCCTGGATCAGTCGCAGCGATACCACGCCCTTCAGGTTCTCGGCCAGCAGCGAGCGGACCTCGTCGTGCTGGTGGGTCGGGAAGAAGGTGAGAATCCGCTGGATCGTCTGGACCGCGTTCGTGGTGTGCAGGGTGGCGAAGACGAGGTGGCCGGTGTTCGCCGCCTTGATCGCGATGTCCATCGTCTCGGTGTCGCGGATCTCCCCGATCATGATCACGTCGGGATCCTGCCGCAGGACGTGGCGCAACGCGTTGGCGTAGGAGCGGGTGTCGCTGCCCACCTCCCGCTGGCTGATGAACGCCCTGTTGTCGCGGAACAGGAACTCGATCGGGTCCTCGATCGTGACGATCTTCGTTCGCTGGCGCTGGTTGAGGTGCTCGATCATCGACGCCAGGGTGGTCGTCTTCCCGCTCCCGGTGATCCCCGTCACCAGGACCAGTCCCCGCGGCTCGAGCGCCAGGTCGCCGATCACCAGCGGCAGGTTGAGCCCTTCGATCGACTGGATGGTGATCGGGATCGAGCGGATCGCCACGGTCGGGGTGCCGCGCTGGTACGCCACGTTCACCCGGAAGCGGCCGAGCCTGGGGATGCCGACCGCGCAGTCGAGCTCGCGGGCGTCGGCCAGCTCCCCGACCTGCTCCTCGGTGAGCAGCTCCCCGAGCGTGGCGTCCATCTCCTCGCGGGAGAGGGGTGGGACGTCCTGCACCGGCGCGAGCTCGCCGTGGAGGCGCACCACCGGCGGCGACCCCACCTTCAGGTGCAGGTCGGACGCGTCGTTCTCCAGCATCGTTCGGATGAGGCGGTCTACGTCCACGGTGGGATACTTGCTGCAAGGATCAGGCCGCTATTCGGGCTCCATCCGGCTCGCTACGCCGTCTCGATCCGGAAGAGAGCTTGGCCGTACTCCACCGGCTCGGCGTTGTCGACCAGAACCTCCCGGACCGTACCGCTCACCTCGCTCTGGAGCTCGTTCATCAGCTTCATCGCCTCGAGGATGCACAGGGTCTGGCCCGGGCGGACGGAGTCGCCCACCTCGACGAAGGGGGGCGCCTCCGGCGAGGGGGCCCGGTAGAAGGTGCCCACCATCGGCGACTCCACCACGTGGAGCTCCGTCTCCTCCCCGGCGGTTTCCTCGGCGGGGGCCTCCGCGCCGGGGGCTTCCTCGGCCTCGGCCGGCTCCCGCGCGGGGGTCGGGGCGGGGGTCGCGGTCCCGGCGGCGGGAGCCGGCCGCGCGGCCCCGACCGCGTTCTTCACGATCCGGACGGTGCGCCCCCACCGCTTGATCTCCAGCTCGTCGATCTCGCTCTCCTCCACGAGCCGGATCAGCTCCCGCAGCTCCTCGCGGTTCACGACACCCGCTCCAGATACTCGTTCGTCCGGGTGTCGACCCGGATCTTCTCGCCCCGCTCCACGAACAGCGGCACCTGGACGACCGCCCCGGTCTCGAGCTTCGCCGGCTTCGTGCCGCCGGTGGCGGTGTCGCCCTTCACGCCGGGGTCGGTCTCCACCACCTCGGCCTCCACGAAGTTGGGCAGCTCCAGGCCGACGATGTCGGCCTCCGCCATCAGCACCTCGCACACGAGGTTCTCCTTGAGGTAGGGCCGCTGCTCCTCGAGGCGCTCCACGTCGATCGGATGCTGGGCGTACGTCTCGAGATCCATGAAGTGGGCGTGGTGCTCGGTGGCGTACAGGAACTGCATCGGCCGCCGCTCGAGCCGCACGTCCTCGACCCGCTCGCCGGCGCGAAAGGTGCGCTCCACCACCTGGCCGGTGCGGACCTTCTTCAGCCGGGTGCGCACGAACGCGCCCCCCTTGCCCGGCTTCACGTGCTGGAAGTCGGTGATCTGCCACAGCTCGCCGTCGAGCCGGATCACCATGCCGTTTCGGAAATCGGAGGTCGTCGCCATGGCCGTCGTCGAGGGTCGGAGGGGGTCGAGAGCGATCGCGGGGACGGCGCGGCCACGCGTCACAGGATCAGCAGCTCGTCCTTGGGGGCGGAGGTGAGAACCTCGCACCCGTCGGACCGCACGACCACGTCGTCCTCGATCCGGACGCCACCGCGACCGGCAATATAGACCCCGGGTTCCACCGTTACAACCGCCCCGGCGGGGACGGAATCCTCGCTCTTCTTCGACATCTTCGGGGCCTCGTGGATCTCCAGCCCCACCCCGTGGCCGAGCGAGTGGCCGAAGCGCTCCCCCCACCCGGCGGCCTCGATCGGCTCCCGGGCGAGGGCGTCGGCCTCGCGGCCGGACATCCCGCCGCGCAACCCCTCGATCGCGGCGGCCTGGGCGTCATGGACCACGTCGTACACCTCGCGCATCTCGTCGCCCGGATCCCCGCAGGAGACGGTCCGGGTGAGGTCGCTGCAGTAGCCGTCGACGACGGCGCCGAAGTCGAAGAGGGCCAGCTCTCCGGGGACGAGCTCGCGGGCGGTGGCCCGCGCATGGGGCAGCGCCGAACGCTCCCCGAACGCGACCACGGGGTCGAAGGCCATCCGTTCCGCCCCGGCCGTGAGCACCCGGTGAACGAGCTCGGCGGCGAGCTTCCGCTCGGCGACCCCGGGGCGGACGAGCTCGAGGACCTCCGCCAGGACGCCGTCGACGATCTCCGCCGCGCGCCGGATCGCGTCCACCTCCGCCGGCGCCTTCACCGCACGCACGTCCTCGACCCATCCGGTGACGCCCTCGGCCTCCGGCCCGCCTTCCTCCCGCCACTCCTCCCACTTCGCCACCGTCAGGTGCTCGCCCTCCACCGCCACCGGCACCGCTCCCCGGGAGGCGAGCTCCTCGCGAACCTCCGCGAGCGAGGATCGCGAGGCGATCCGCACCTCGACTCCGTCGTCCACCTCCTCGGTGGCCTGGGGATCGTACCGGGAGTCGGTCACCAGGAGGGCGGGGCCCTCGGAGAAGAGCGCGAGCGTGCCGGCCGAGCCGGTGAACCCGGTGAGGTACCGCACGTTGACGATCGAGGAGACGACGAAGGCCACCGCCGCCGAGTCTTCGAATCGCTCGCGGACCCGGGCCCGGCGACCCGCGGGATCGACCGGGGCGTCGGCTCCGGGCGCGCCGTTCGACGGCGTCACCGCTTCTCGAGCCACGCGCGGAACGCCTCGTCCTCCTCGACGGGCGGGGGCTTCCCGGCCGGTCCGGGCTCCTCCGGGGCCACCCCGGGCTCCTCCTCGAGCGGGACCGGGATCGCGCCCGGCTCGGGAGGGGGGCCGGCCCCGGCGGGATCGGCCTCCTCCGCCGCCTGGACCAGCTCGGCGATCCGCGCGGCGATCTCCTCGTCCTCGGGGTTTCTCCCTTGAAGCTTCCGGTAGATGGTCAGGGCGCGGTCGTAGAGGCCCTGCTGGGCGTAGATCTCCGCCAGCGTGCTGGTGGCGATCTCCGGGCTCTCCTCCGGGGGGGTGCGTTCCTCGTCGGCCACGGGAGGCAGTATAGCGGAGCGGCCGCGAAACCGGTATCTTGGACGGCGAGTCGGGCGACCGCCCGGAATCCCCGGATCGAATCGCTCTTTCGTCTTCATACAGGCAGGGTCCACCATGATGCGGAAGCTGCGCGAATCGACCAAGATCATCATGGTCGTGGTCGCCGTCGCGTTCGTCGGGCTGATGGTGTTCGAGTGGGGGATGGACCTGTCCGGCCGGACCGGACAGGGACAACCCGCGACCACCGAGCTGGGCATGGTCAACGGCGTGGAGATCACGATCGAAGAGTACCAGCGCCAGTACCAGAACCTCCTGCAGCGCGCCCAGGAGCAGAACCCCGGCGGCCTCTCCTCCCAGCAACTCTCGTCGATCGAGCAGCAGGCGTGGGACCAGCTGGTGAACCGGAAGCTGCTGCTCCAGGCGGCGCGCGAGCGCGGGATCGAGGTGTCGGACTCGGAGATCGTCGAGTTCATCAAGGCCAACCCCCCTCCCGAGCTGCGCAACATGCCCGCGTTCCAGACCGAGGGGCGCTTCGACCTCCAGAAGTACCGGGAAGCCCTGGCGGACCCGGCGCTGAGCGAGACGTGGCGGCAGTACGAGCTCCAGCTCCGGAGCCAGCTCCCGATCCAGAAGCTCCAGGAGCAGATCGTCGCCGGGGTGACGGTGACCGACGCGGAGCTGACGGAAGCGTACCGCGTGCGAAACGAGAGGGCCCGGATCGAGTTCCTGTACCTGGATCCCGACGTGCTGGTACCGGAGGAGACGATCGAGGTCACCGACTCCGACATACGGGAGCACTACGAGGAGAACAAGGAGGAGTACCGCCAGGACCCGAGCGCGCGGATCCGGTACGCGGCCTTCGAGCCGGAGATCACCCCCGAGGACTCCGCTTCGGCCCGCGCCCTGGCCGACTCCCTCGCCGAGCTCGCCCGCCAGCCGGAGGCCGACTTCTCCGAGCTCGCCGAGGAGCACTCGGACGACCGGACCACCGCCGAGAACGAAGGCTCGCTCGGCTGGATCGTGCCCGACGCGATGGATGCCGCCATCGCCGACGCCCTCCAGCGGATGGAGCCCGGGGAGACCGCCGGGCCGGTTCAGACGGGGTTCGGGTGGCACGTGATCCGGCTGGATGATCGCCGGACGGTGGAGGGAGAGACGCGGGTGAACGCTCGCCACATCCTGATCGAGGTGAGCCCCTCCGAGGACGCCCGCGACGAGGCTCGCGCGTCGGCCCGGGAGTTCGCCGCCGCCGCGAGCGAGTCCGGATTCGCCACCGCCTCCGCCGGGATGGACGTCGAGGTCCACGAGCCGCCGGTGTTCGAGGAGGGCGTCGTGGTGCCTCGCCTGGGGCCCGTACCGCCCGTCACGGAGTTCGTCTTCGAGAACCCGGCCGGATCGATCAGCGGGCCGATCTCCCACCAGGGCTCCTTCTACGTGGTCGAGATCGTCGACCGCTACCCCGCCGGCTACGTGGCCCTCGAGAGGGTGGCACCCGCCATCCGCGAGGAGCTGGTCGACGAGAAACAGCGGCGGAGGATCTCCGGGATGACTCCGGAGATCACCGAGGCCGTGCGACAGCACGGACTCGAGGGCGCCGCCGAACGATACGGCCTCGAGGTGGTGAGCAGCGGCTGGTTCAACCGGACCAACAACATCGCCGGCGTGGGAAGCGGCACCCCCGTGGCCGGAGCCGCCTTCGGCCTCGCGGAGGGACAGGTGGCCGGACCGATCGAGACCGACCGCGGGCTCTTCTTCGTGCGTCTCCTCGAGAAGCAGCCGATCAGCGCCGAGGAGTTCCAGCAGCGGGCTCCCCAGCTTCGCCAGGAGCTCGTGCGCGCCAGGATGTCCGAGGTGTTCGACGCCTGGTTCGAGGCCGCGCGGGAGCGAGCCGACATCGTCGACAACCGGGCCCGGATCCTGGGCACCTGACCCGGCTCCCGTCCCCGGTCCGCGACGAGGGGCCGGCCGCCACGTGGCGGCCGGCCCTTTTTCGTCAGATAGCCACTGGTGAATCGCCCCGTTTCGGGTAAGATGGGAACAGGATCCGGATCAACCCCAGACAACGCGGAGGAGGGACCATGCTGACGCTCAGCGCGATCAAAGCCGACATCGGCGGGGTCGGCGGCCACACGAAGCCGTCGGGCCGGATGCTCGAATCCGCCCGCGACCGCCTGGCCGACGCGCTCGACCGCGGCCTCCTGACCGACTTCGACGTCACCCACACCGGCGACGACGTGTGCCTCCTGATGATCCATCGCGAGGGGGCCGACTCGTCCGACGTCCACGACTTCGCCTGGAGCGTCTTCGAGGGGATGACCTCGATCGCCCAGGAGGAGGGACTCTACGGCGCCGGCCAGGACCTGCTGAAGGACGCCCCGAGCGGAAACGTGCGCGGGGCGGGCCCCGGCGCGGCCGAGATCGAGATCGACGAGACCGCCGAGGAGCGCCCGGCCGAGACCTTCCTCGTCTTCACCGGCGACAAGTGCGGGCCGGGGGCGTTCAACTTCCCGCTGTGGACCGTGTTCACGAGCCCGCTCTACTGCGCCGGGCTCATGCTCCCGAAGATGCGCTCCGGCTTCACGTTCACCGTGATCGACATGGAGCACGCCGGCGCCGACAAGGTGATCGAGCTCGACGCCCCCGAGGAGCACATCGACCTCGCGGTGCTGCTCAGGGACGAGAACCGCTTCGGCATCCAGGCGATCCACTCCCGCGAGCACCCGCACCAGCAGGTGGTGTCGGTCTCCACCGACCGCCTCCACACGATCGCCGGCGAGTACAAGGGGAAGGACGACCCGGTCGCCCTGGTGCGGTCGCAGAACATCTTCCCCGCTCCCGAGGAGATCGTGAGCCCCTACTTCACCGCCCACTACGTGGCCGGCGACGCCCGGGGCAGCCACCACATGCCGTTCATGCCGATGCCGATCGACTCGGCGATCGCGGGCGCCTACTGCCTGCCGATCGTCTCGTGCATGGCGTATTCGGTGAACCGGGAGGGGCGGCTCTCGGAGGGCGTCGACGTCTTCGGCAACGAGGCGTGGGACGCCACCCGGCTCAAGGCACAGGAGAAGGCCGACGAGATGCGGCGCCAGGGCTTCGTGGGGCCGGCGATGCTCCCGATGCAGGAGCTCGAGTACAGCGCCTTCCGCGACGCGCTGGGCGCGCTGGAGGAGCGCTTCGAGACCCGCGACGGCCGGCCGGAGGCGGACGGGGAGGCCGCCCCGCGCGAGCGTACCGGCGTGGAGGCGGTGCCGACCGACTGAGCGGCCGCCTTTCCGCGAGGCGCTCCACCCTCTAGCTTAGGGAGTGGACATCTCCCCAACTGTGGAGGGAACCATGTTCGGTACGCTCGGAATGCAGGAGATCATCCTGATCCTGTTCATCCTGCTCCTGCTCTTCGGCGCCAAGCGGCTCCCCGAGCTCGGGCAATCGCTCGGCAAGGGAATCCGCGAGTTCAAGCGGGGCGTGAGCGAGATCCAGGAGGAGATCGACCGCGAGGAGCCTCCGCGCCGCAGCGAGACGCCGCGCGGCGAGACGGAGACGGAGCGGAACCAGACCTGATCTAGCCCGACGCCTCCCCTTCGATCCGGGCCCCGAGCCCGCGGAGGGAGGCGAGAGACTCCCCCCATCCTCCGCCGTGGAGGGTGCCCTCGATCCGGCGCGGTCCCTCCGGGTCGTCCTCGTCGGCGAACCCGAAGCGGATCTCGGCCCGCGGCTCCCCCACGCTGGAGCGGAGAAGCTCCGGCCACTCCACGCAGGTGACGCCCTCGGCGGCGAGGATTTCGTCGAGGTCGAGCGTCTCGAGCCCGGCGGCGTCCTCCAGCCGGTACAGGTCCACGTGGGTGAACGGGCGTTCGCCCCGGTAGTGGAGGATCAGGTTGTAGGTGGGGCTCGCCACGGGCTCGCTCACCCCGCACCCCGACCCCACCCCCTGCGCGAACGTCGTCTTCCCCGCCCCGAGCGGTCCCTCGAGCAGCAGCACCGCCCCCTCGGGCGCGGTTCCCCCGATCGCGGCGCCGATCGAGCGGGTCGCCTCGGGGTCGGGCGCCTCGATCTCCCACCGGGCCTCACCCATCGGACTCGCCTCCGTCCACGCCGATCCGCTCCCGGAGGGTCCGCGGGCGGCGGCGCTTCCCCGCCGCCTCGCCCCGCAACTCGAAGAGCTGGTCGCGGAGCATCGCCGCCGTCTGGAAGTCGAGGTCCTCGGCGGCCGCCTTCATCTCCGCCTCCAGCCTCTTCGCCAGCTCCTCCCGCTCGATCTCGCCGGCCAGCCCGCTGAACTTCTCCCGCGCCTCGCGGACCGCCCGCCGGGGGGCCCCGCCGCCTCGCGAGTCCGCCACCGCGGTCGTCCGCATGATCTGGTCCCGGGTCTTGTAGATCGTCTCCGGCTCGATCCCGTGCCTCTCGTTGTGCTCCTGCTGGATGGCCCGCCGCCGCTCGGTCTCGTCGATCATCCGCCGCATCGAGTCGGTCACCCGGTCGGCGTACAGGATCACCGTCCCGTTCACGTTCCTGGCCGCCCGCCCGGCGGTCTGGATGAGCGAGGTCTCGCTCCGGAGGAACCCCTCCTTGTCGGCGTCGAGGACCGCCACCAGGGAGACCTCCGGCAGGTCGAGCCCCTCCCGCAGCAGGTTGATCCCCACCAGGACGTCGAACTCGTCCATCCGGAGGCCCCGGAGGATCTCCATCCGCTCGATCGAGTCGATGTCGGAGTGCATGTAGCGGACCCGCACCCCCATCTGGTTGAGGTAG
>JAWVZN010000059.1:0-13975 GCA_033722155.1 Gemmatimonadota bacterium
CGACCTTTTCGGCCCCGACGCCTTCGCGTCGGGGCCTCCCGACCCGAAGGCGCTCGGCTCCCGCGTCCGGCACGACCTCCGGACCCCCCTCAACCACGTGATCGGCTACGCCGAGCTCCTGCTCGAGGACGCCACCGAGGCGGGCGAGGAGGCGGTCGCCCGGGACCTCGAGAGGATCCGCTCGTCGGCACGAAAGATCCTCGCGATGCTCGACGACGCGCTGGTCGCCCTGTCGGGCGAGGCGGACCCCCTGGTCCCCGGTGCGAACCCCCCGAACCAGCCGGCTCTCGATCCCGGCCTCGCGGCCGCGCTGGACGATCTCGAGGAGGATCCGGGCGTCCCGTCACCGTTGGCGGGTCGCGTCCTCGTGGTCGATGACGACGAGACGAACCGGGACGTGCTGGCCCGCCGCGTCCGGTCCCAGGGCGCGGAGGTCGTCGCCGTGGGCTCCGGCGAGGAGGCCTTGGAGGCCCTGCGCGCCGGGTCGTTCGACGCCGTCCTCCTCGATGTCGTCATGCCGGGGATGAACGGGCTCCAGGTGCTGCGCGAGATGAAGCGCGACACCGCGCTCCGCGACGTCCCCGTCATCATGATCTCCGCGCTCGACGAGGTGGAGAGCACCGTTCGCTGCATCCGGCTGGGGGCCGAGGATTACCTCTCCAAGCCGTTCAACCCGACCATCCTCCGAGCCCGGCTGGGGGCCTCGATCGAGAAGAAGCGGATGCGGGATCGGGAGGTCGTCCACTTGCGGACGATCGACGAGGAGCGCAAGCGCTCCGACGAGCTGCTCCACGCCATCTTTCCCGCCGAGGTCGTGCGGGAGTTGAAGACGACCCGGACGGTGAATCCGCGCCGGTACGAGGACGTCGCGGTCGTCTTCAGCGACGTGGTGGGGTTCACCCCGTTCGCCGAGGTCCACGAGCCGGAGCAAGTCGTCGACGCGCTCCAGGCCCTGGTGGACCGCCAGGAGGAGATCGCGGACGACCACGGCCTGGAGAAGATCAAGACGATCGGCGACGCGTTCATGGCCTCGGCGGGAATGCTCCGTCCCACCCCCGAGCCCGTTGCGGCCTCCGTCCGGTGCGGGGTCGAGATGATCGAGGTCGCCGGGAAGCTGGACCCCCCTTGGGAGCTGCGGGTCGGGATCCACGTGGGCCCACTGGTGGGCGGCGTCCTCGGCCACCGCCAGTACCTCTTCGACCTGATCGGGGACACGGTGAACGTCGCCGCCCGGGTCGAGAGCGCCGGCGAGCCCGGCACCGTGTGTCTGAGCGGGGAGGCGTGGCAGCGGGTGGCTCACCTGTGCGCGGGTCGTTCCCTGGGCCGGGTGGCCGTCAAGGGACGGCAGGAGATGGAGATCGTCCGCTTCGAGCGGTTCCTCTAGGAACCCCGCCTGCTCCGCCGGGACGGGGGCCGGTGGGTCACTTCGCGTCGTACCACGTGTCGCCGGTGCCGGCCTCCGCCACGACCGGCACGTCCAGCTCGATCGCGCCCTCCATCTCGTCCCGGACGAGAGCCTCCAGGTCGCCGGCGGCGCCCCCGTCCACCTCGAAGACGAGCTCGTCGTGGACCGTGAGCAGCATCCGCGCCGGGAGATCCTCCTCCTCCAGGCGGCGGTGGACCCGGATCATCGCGATCTTGATCAGGTCGGCCGCGGTCCCCTGGATCGGGCTGTTGATCGCCGCCCGCTCGGCGAAGGAGCGGACGTTCCAGTTCTTGCTCCGGATCTCCGGCAGATACCGGCGGCGCCCCAGCAGCGTGGTCACGTATCCGTCCTCGCGGACCCGCTCGACGGTGTCCTCCTGGTACCGCTTCACGTCGGGGAAGCGGGCGAAGTACCCCTCGATGAACGTCTCCGCCTCCTCGCGCGAGATCCCCAGCCGTCGCGCCAGCCCGAAGGCTCCCATCCCGTACACCACGCCGAAGTTCACCTCCTTGGCCCGGGTCCGGTGCTCGGGGGTGACGTCGTCGGGGTCGAGGCCGAAGACGAGGGCGGCGGTCTGGCGATGGATGTCGTGCCCGGCCCGGAACGCCTCCACGAGGTTCTCGTCGCCGCACAGATGGGCGAGGATCCGCAGCTCGATCTGGCTGTAGTCGCTCACCAGCAGCGTCCACCCCTCCTCGCTCGGCACGAACCCCTTGCGGATCTCGCGCCCCAGCCGGGTGCGGACCGGGATGTTCTGGAGGTTGGGCTCGCTCGAGGAGAGCCGCCCGCTGGCCGCCACCGTCTGGTTGAACGAGGTGTGGAGCCTGCCGGTGTCGGGGTCGATCGCGGCGGGCAGGGCGTCGACGTACGTCGACTTCAGCTTCGAGAGCTCCCGCCAGTCGAGGCAGCGGCGGGGCAGCTCGTGCTCGGCCGCGAGCGTCTCGAGCACCTCGGCGTCAGTGGAGTAGCCGGTCTTGGTGCGCTTCACCACCGGAAGCTCGAGCTTCTCGAACAGGATCTCGGAGAGCTGCCGGGGGGAGTTGAGGTTGAACTCTTCGCCGACGATCGCGAAGCAGTCGCGCTCGATCAGCTCCATCTCCCGCTCGAGCTTCTCCGCCATCTCCTCGAAGAAGGAGACGTCGAGGGCGATGCCGGTACGCTCCATGTCGGCCAGGACCGGGATCAGGGGGAGCTCCACGTCGCGGTACAGCTCGAGGAGCTCCCGCTTCTCGAGGTCGTCCAGGAAATCCTCGCAGAGGCGCAGCGCCACGTCCGCGTCCTCGCACGCGTACCGGGCCGCGTCGTCCACCTCCACCTCGGCGAACGGGATCTGGTGCTCGCCGTCGGGCCGGGTGACCTCCTCGTAGGAGACCATCTTGTGGCCGAGGTGCTCGAGGGCGAGGATGTCGATCCCGTACTGGCGGCGGCCCGGGTCGAGCAGGTAGGCGGCGAGCATCGCGTCGGCCTCGATCCCGTTCAGCTCGATGCCGGCGCGGCGCAGGACCACCGTGTCGTACTTCAGGTTCTGCCCCAGCTTGCCGCGGTCCGGATCCTCGATCAGCGGGACGAGCGCCTCCAGGGCCCGGCCGGGCGGGAGGCTCCGCTCCCCCGCGTGGCCGATCGGCACGTACCAGGCGCGCCCCGGAGCGGTGGCGAAGGAGAGGCCCACGATCTCGGCCTTCATCGGGTCGAGGCTCGTCGTCTCGACGTCGAACGCGAAGCGTCCGGCCGCCTCGAGCTCGCGGACGAGCGCCTCGAGGGCCGCGACGGAGTCGACCGCGGTGTACTCGGCCTCCTCCACGACCCCCTCGCCGCCTCCGAACCGCTCGAGAAGCCGGTGGAACTCGAGCTCGCTGAACAGCGTGGTCACGAGCTCGGGGGCGGGCGACTGGACCTCGAGCGCCCCCAGGTCGAGGTCGACATCGAGGTCGGTGCGGATCGTCACGAGGTCCTTCGAGAGGAGCGCCGCCTCCCGGTGCTCCTCCAGCCGCTCCCTCATCTTCGGGGTGCCCACCCGCTCGAGGTTCTCGTAGACGTCCTCCATGTGGCCCCATTCGTCGACCAGCTTCTGCGCGGTCTTGGGGCCGATCCGGGGGATGCCGGGGATGTTGTCGGAGGAGTCCCCCATGAACCCGAGCACGTCGGTCACGTACTCGGGTTCGACGCCGAACTTCTCGTGGGCGTTGGAGAGGTCGACGAGTTCCTCGTCGACGCCCGTGGGTCCGCCGCGGCCCGGGTTGAGCAGCATGAGCCGGTCGTCGACGAGCTGGTAGAAGTCCTTGTCACCGCTCACGATGTACACCTCGAGGCCGGCGTCGGCCGCCTTCCGGGCGAGGGTCCCGATCACGTCGTCGGCCTCCAGCCCCTCGCGCTCGATCACCGGCACGCGGAACGCCTCGAACAGCTGCTCCACCCGCGGGAGCTGGGCGGCGAGATCCTCGGGCATCTTCTCGCGCGTTGCCTTGTACTCGGGGTAGCGCTCGTGGCGGAAGGTGGGCTCGCGGGAGTCGAGGATCATGCCGAGGTAGTCGGGATCCCGCTCCTCGCGCAGCTTCACGAGGAAGTTCGCCATCCCGAAGACCGCGCTCGTCTCCTCTCCCGAGGAGGTCCGCAGAGGATTGGTGACGAACGCGTAGTACGCCCGGTAGATGAGGGCGTAGCCGTCGATCAGGTAGAGGGTCTTCCGTTCGGCCATGGAGGAAGGAATTTAGGCGCTTCGCCGCCACACGCATCCGGCTAGATCTCGCTCTCCTCCCCCTCCTCCACCACGATCCCCCGCCCCGGAGGCGCGGGCCGCCGGGTCTCCGACACCCGCTCCGCCTCGATCTCCCCCAGCGAGGCGGGCTCGATCCACCCGTGGTCGGCCGCGTGGCGGGCCGCGGCGATCGTGTCGGGGGCGAGGACCAGCGCGCTGCCGGCGGCGTCCACCTCCTCGGCGAGCGCTTCGATCTCCCGCTTCCGGAGCGGATTCCGGCTCACGTCCCGGATGTAGACGGCCGGCACCCGGGCGGGGAACTCGTGGACGATGTCCCGGTAGATCTCCGGGTCCTCCTCCCCGGAGTCCCCCACCAGGAGGAAGGAGAGGTGGGGCACGGTCCGGAAGATCCGCCGAATCGACTCCAGCTTGTGCTCCCGCCGCCCGATCCTGCGCACCTCGTCCCACACCGGTCCCCAGTCGCGGAGCTCGACCGGGCCCGCGGGCATGTCGTGGAGCTCGAGGAAGTGGACGAACGCGTCGTACAGGTTCCACGGGCCGTTGGTGACGTAGAAGAGGGGGTTCGGCGTTCCCCCGACGCCCCGATGGAGGGCCCGGAAGAAGGCCGCGATACCGGGGAACGGGGCCCGGGTGTGGGCGCTTCCGAACACCACGTCGCCGACGAGGCGGGCGAGGTTCGCGACCCCGGCCTGGATCACCGTGTCGTCGACGTCGCTGACGACCCCGAACCGGGCGGACGCGGGGGGCACGAGGACCGGGGCGATCCGATCGACCGGCTCCGCGTCCGGGCGGGCAGGGTCCCACGCCTGGACCGTGGCCTCGTGCCACGCCCCCCGACCCGGCCGGTCGCCGGGGACCAGCCAGGTCCGGAAGTGCCCCTCGTCGTCGGCGACCGTCTCCGTCTCGGCGCCGGCGAAGCGGATCGTCACCGGCGCTCCGCCGACCTCGGCGCTCTCCATCCGGCGGTAGGTGCGCGCCAGGTTCTGCCACCACCGGTCGCCGAGCTCGGCTCGCCGAACGCCCTTCGCCTCGAGGACCCGCCCCCGGACGAAGACGCGATCGGGGGCGCCATAGCTTCGATACGGGTGGATCGTGACCGGCCCGGCCAGGCCCAGACGGTGCCGGAGTCGACGCCAGCCCGGGGTGCTCACGAGGGATCGGGCCCGGAATCGGCTTCGATGCACGAGCGCCCCGTCGGCCGACGGGGCGCTCGGTCAAGTGGCGGGAGCCGCGAGGCTACAGCTTCATGACGTTGGCCGCCTGGGGGCCCTTCTGTCCGTTGGTCACCTCGAACTGCACTTCCTGCCCCTCGGCCAGCGTCTTGAATCCTTCGCTCTGGATGGCGGTGAAGTGGACGAAGACGTCCTCTCCCCCGTCCTGCTCGATGAAGCCGTACCCCTTGGCGTCATTGAACCACTTGACCTTTCCCTTCGCCATGTCGGTGGAAACCCTCCTGCGGTGAGACACCTTTGTCGCGAACGTCGTCGCCAGTCTACCGGGGCTCGGGAGGCGGGTCAAGGTCGCCTCCATTCGACGTCGACCGTCCGGACCCGCCGGAACTTTTTCCGGCTCGAATACGTCGGGCGGGCGACGACCGCGACCCGCTCCGCGCGCTCCATCCAGCCGCTCTGCGGCGGCATCGGCCGCCACTCCCCCTCCCCCCAGCGGACCGTGACCTCGCCGGTCGGCCATCCCCCCGCATCGGCCATCGCGAGAGTGTCCCCGGAGGCGTCGAGGAACGCCAGCCGCACGGTGGCGGCCTCGGTGAGGAAGAGGCCGAGCGCGTAGCGACCGGGCCCCTCCACCCGGATCCGGGCGGGATCGGCGACCGCGAAGTCGGTCCCGACGAAGAAGTAGCGGGCCCCCTCCCGCTCGGCCACGAATACCTGGCCGAATCGCTTCCAGATCGCGATCCCCCGGGGCTGGCGGAGCGCCCACTCCTCCGGTCCGGGACCGTGGAAGGTGGCGAGATGCCCGAGCGACGGATCGAACTTGTGGACCGCCTCCGCCACGGGGTCGGTGGCGTAGACGTTCCCGTAGTGGTCGAGGGCGAGGTACAGGAACCGCCCCGCGGCGACCCCCTCCCGGGCGAGGGCCCCGGCGGAGACCTCGGCCCGGACCCTCCCCTCGACGTCGAGGATCCGCAACCGCTCGCCGTCGCGGTCGACCAGGTGGAGCCGATACGCCCGCGGGCGGTACCACGGATCGAGGCTGTCCCCGACGGCGATCCCGAGGGGGGCGGTGGCGTCCTCCGGAAGGGGCCACCGGCCCGCCTCGATCGGGGAGGGGGGCAGGAGCGCGGTTCCGGCTCCCGCCGCGGAGTCGGCGAACCGGAGCACGGCGTCGGCCTCCCGATCGACGACCCAGGCGTTGCCCCGGGCGTCGGCAGCGACGTCGAACGGCCGCCCCGCGGACCACGACCCCACCCACCGGAGAGCCCGCCCGACCGGGTCCCACCGGAGCCTGGCGACCCGGCGGTTGCCGGTGTCCGCCACGTACACCCGGCCGTCCGCCGTGGCGGTGATGCCGTGCGGCGAGGAGAAGTTCCCATCCCCCCCACCCTCCCCGCCGTAGAGGCCGAGGGTCTTCATGCTCGAGTTGTAGATCACCTCCCCCCGTCCCGCGTTGACCCCGAAGAGGGTGAGTTGGAAATCGTCCCCCTCGGCGTCGGGGTCGTCGTCGGAGGCGAACTTCACCGCCGCCAGACCCTGGGGGTCGTCGAAGGTGGTCCGGCCGCCGAGGAAGATCTCCAGGTGTTTCGGACGCGCGCGGTGGATCCCGAGGGTGTGGCCGTAGGGCGGGTGCACGAGCGTCGTGTGGAGGCGCGCCCCCTCGGAGAGCCCCTTCGCGGAGTCGGCCCATCCGACCAGCGGGGAGGCGGACGCGCCGCCGCCCTGGGCGCGGGCGGCCGGCGCCGCGAGCGCGAGCGCGGCGGCAGCCACCGCGAGGGCGGGCCGAGCGGTCGCCAGCCGTCTCATCGCGCGCCGGCGGCCGGGCCCTCCCCGCCGAGAAGGTGCCGATAGCGAACCCGCTGGGCCACGATCCTCTTCACGTAGTCGCGGGTCTCCCTGAAGGGGATCCGCTCCACCCACAGCTCGGCGTCGAGGGTGCGCTCGGGGAAGTCCCACCACACCGCGACGTTGTGGGGCCCGCCGTTGTACGCCGAGAGGACGGCCGGCCAGAAGCCGTCGAAGCGCTCGATCTGATCGGCCACGTAGCTGGCCCCGAAATGGAGGTTGACGGCGGGGTCGAAGAGGAGCGACTCGTCGAACTCGTTCCATCCCGAGGACGCAGCGATCTCCCGCCCGGTCTCCGGCAGGATCTGCATCAGCCCCCGGGCGTCTGCCGGGGAGACCGCGTGGGCCCGGAAGAGGCTCTCCTGGCGCACGATCGCCAACAGGTACCAGGCGTCGAGGCGGTGGACGCGGGCCTCGCGATCGAGCGAGACGGCGAAGCCGGCCGGCCAGGCCCACGGGTGGTTCTCCCCCCCGAGCCGGACGCCGATCCGGAGCGTGAGTCCCGGAAAACCCCAGGCCGCCAGGGCCGGAGCCCACGCGGCGAGCCCCTCCCCGTCCAGGCGGGCCACGGCCCGCTCGAGCTCCGCCCGGGCCCACCGCCTCTCCCCCATCGCCAGCAGCGCGGCGGCGGTGCGCCCGGCGGGGTCCTCGAGCAGCGCCCGGCCGAGGGGCCGGTAGGACGCCTCGGGACCCCGCCGGGTGCCGCGGTGACGGAAGACCACCTCCTCGCCCCCGATCCCCAGCCGGCGGCGGGACAGCAGCGCGTAGTAGTCGCCGCCCCCGGTCGCCGCGAGCGAGCGGAGGATGGCGCGAGCGCGCCGTCCCTCGCCGAGCCGCTCCAGCGCCCGGGCACGCCAGTAGCGCGCCTCCCGGGCGCTCTGGCCGCCCCGGTAGTCGGCGTACCGCCGCTCGGCCTCCCGAACCCGCCCCACCGCGTACGCGAGGTGGGCCGCGCGCATGGCCGCGCGGTCGGCGAAATAGGAGCCGGGGCGGGTAGCCACGAGCCGGTCGAACCCCTCGATCGCGAGATCGGCGAATTCGGAATCCTTCTCCCGGTCGTCCTGCCAGGAGTCCGCGCGGAGGTACATCGCGTCGTCGGCGCGCGCGTGGTCCGGGAAGCGGGCGACGAGGTTGGCGAAGCGCCGGCGGGCGATCTCGCCGTCGTCCCCGCGCAGGGCGAGCCGGGCCCGGTCGTACAGCACCTCCGGCACCCGCCGGTCGTTCGGCCGGGCTCCGAGGAAGGCGGCGTAATCCGCCTCCGCGCCCGCGCGGTCGCCGCGAGCCGCGCGAACCGCGGCGCGAAGCAGCCGGGCCTCGGGATCGCCCCCCTCCGTCTCGATCACCGCGGTCGCCAGGGATTCGGCGGGGGCGAGCCGGCCCGCGGCGCGGAGGACCCGGGCCGCGTCGAGAAGGGAGACCCCGATCCGCCGCCGCAGCGGGGGATCGAGGACGAGCCGGGCGGCGCTCGCCGGAGCCCGGGCGATCACGCGGGCGCGGAGGCGGTCCGCCGCCGCGCGATCCCCCGCGCGCTCCGCCTGCTCGGCGCCCGCGAGCCACAGCTCCCCCCGGCGCGGCTCCCCGGCCGCGGCGGCGGCCTCGAGGAACGCCGCATGCGCCCGCTCCGGGCGACCCGCGCTCGCGTAGAGGCGGGCCCGGAGGATCCGCGCCTCGCGCTTCGCCTCCGCCGGCAGCCCCGACGCCACGACCTCGCCCCACGCCGCGGCCCCGCGCGCCAGATCCCCGCGCCGGGCCGCGTCCTCGAGACGCCACAGCGCGATCCAGGAGCCGAGCTCGGGGAGCGCGTCGCGAAGCCGCTCCCAGGCGCGGTCGGCCCGCTCGAGACTCCCCGTGGCCGCGAGCGCCGGGGCGGTCCAGCGGTCGCGCAGGGGTCCGCACCCGGCCGGAAGCGCCGGGCCGGAGGCGTCGTCCAGGGCTTCGGCCAACTCCTCCCACCGCTCCGCCGCCGCCAGGGCCGCCAGCCGGTAGAGCCTCGTTCTCGGCGTCGCGGGCGCCCCCTCCAGGGCCCGCAGCGCCTCCGCCGGGCGCCCGACCTCCACCCATCCCCGGGCGATCCGGGCGGCCGCCCATCCGGATGTCTCGCGGAGACGTGCCCCTCGATCGTCGACCCCGGCGGGGGGGTGCGGGAACGCCGCCGCGGGCTCGCCGGGACGCCAGTGCAGGGGGCAGGCGGCGCTGCTCGACGCGGCCGGATCCTCCCATCCCGGAAGACCAGGGGGAACCACCGGCATCCCGGTCGCGGGAGCGCGGAGCAGAGCGAGCGCGAAGACGGCGAGCACGACGACGCGCAGCGGGCGGGCGAGCGGTGTCATCCTCGACTTCTACACGAGATCGACGGCGAAGGTGCGCCGGCGACGCGTCCGGGAGAATCGACGACCGTCCAAGAAAAAAGGCCCGGCGAGTGCCGGGCCCTTCCCGCCTCGTCCGCCTGGGACGAGGTTACTCGACCGTCCGGTCCCATTCCTGGAGGCTGATCCGGGTGGCGCCCGCGAGCTTCACCTCGTCGAGGGTGTCCACCATGTCCACGTAGTCCGCCTCGGGCGCGGTCTTGACCGCCACGACCAGCTTCGGGTTCGCGGCGAGCTCCTGACGGGTGACCGCCTCGACCTGGCGGACGTTGAGCGTCTGCTTGTCGGGGGAATCGCCTCTGCGCAGCTGCACGGTCCCGTCGCCGGCCACGTAGAAGGTGATGATGTTCTTCGGGGGGATCTCGATCTCCTCGGTCTGCCGCTCGGGCAGCACGAGGGAGAGGCCGCGATCCTCCGCGAACACCGTGGTGACCAGGAAGAAGATCAGCAGCAGGAAGGCGATGTCCGCCATCGAGGCGGTGGGGATCTCGTCGGAGACCCTCGACTTCCGCTTCAGGATCTGCGGCATCGGCTAGGCCGCCTCCTCGCGCTCCATCTCGTGGAGCGTCTCGATCAGGTTCTGGGACGTCTCCTCCATCTCGATCACGAGCCCGTCGATCTTCGAGACGAAGTAGTTGTGCATGATGTTGACCGGGATCGCGATCGCCAGCCCGCTGGCGGTGGTGATCAGCGCCACCTTGATTCCGCCGGCGACGAGGGTGGCGTCCACCTCGCCCGCCAGCTCGATCGCGCCGAAGGCGATGATCATGCCCGCCACCGTTCCGAGGAAGCCGAGAAGGGGCGCGACGTTCGCGATCGTCGCCAGCCACACCAGACCGCGCTCCAGCCGCGACATCTGGATCATCCCCTCGTTCTCGATCGCGGCCATCACCCGTTCGGAGCCCTGGTCGTGGTGCTCCAGGCCGGCGAGGAGGATGTTGGCCACCGGGGTGTCGCTCTCGCGGCACCGGGCCTTCGCCTCCTCGAGGCGGTGGTTCGCGATCAACGCGTCGACGTCCTCGAGCACGTCCCGCGTCCGGCTCGAGGTCGACATCAGCGAGACGAATTTCCATACGATCAGGACGAGCCCGACGAGGGCGAGGAAGGCGAGCGGCCACATGAACGCGCCGCCGTCCTGGAAGAACTGGATTGCTGGTTCCAACGGAGCCTCCGAAGGCAGGAAGACAGAAGCGGTTCGGTCGAGGCGGCAAGATTAGCAGACCGCCCGAACCCCCGTCAACCCGTCACACCTTGATGCACGCGACGTAGTGGCCTCCCCCTACGTCCCGGAACTCGGGCACCACCTCCGCGCATTCGGCGGTGCCGATGGGGCAGCGCGGGTGGAAGGGACACCCGCTCGGCGGATCCGCCGGGCTCGGCACGTCGCCCTCGAGCTCGATCCGCTCGCGGCGCGCGCCGGGATCCGCGTGGGGGATCGCCGAGAGCAGGGCGCGGGTGTAGGGGTGCAGCGGGTTCTCGTACAGCTCGTCGGCCCCGGCCAGCTCCATGAGCCGCCCCAGGTACATCACCGCCACCCGGTCGGCGATGTGCTCCACCACCGCGAGGTCGTGGGCGATGAAGAGGTAGGTGAGGTCGAACTCGTCCTGCAGATCCTGGAGCAGGTTGATCACCTGGGCCTGGACCGACACGTCGAGCGCGGAGACCGGCTCGTCGCACACGATGAAGCGGGGGTCCACCGACAGGGCCCGCGCGATGCCGATCCGCTGGCGCTGGCCCCCGGAGAACTCGTGCGGATAGCGGGCGGCGTGCTCGGGGAAGAGCCCGACCACGGTGAGCAGCTCGCGGACCCGCTCGCGCGCCTCCTCCCCGGTGGCGATCCCGTGGATCCGGAGCGCCTCGGTGAGCATCGCCCCCACCGTCTGGCGCGGGTTGAGGCTCGAGTAGGGGTCCTGGAAGATCACCTGCATCTCGCGACGGAGTCGCCGGAGCTCCCCCTTCTCCAGCTCGACCACGTTCCGTCCCTCGAAGAGCACCTCCCCGTGGGTCGGCTCGATCAGCCGGAGGATGCACCGCCCCGTGGTCGTCTTCCCGCATCCCGACTCGCCGACCAGCCCGAGCACTTCGCCCGCCAGGATGTCGAACGACACCCCGTCGACCGCCTTCACGTGGCCCACCACGCGCGACCAGAATCCCTTCTTGATCGGAAAGTGCTTCTTCAGGTCGCGCACCTCGAGGAGCGGCTCGCCGCGAAGCGACGGGGCGTGGCGGGTCTCCTCGGGGAGCCGGGTGCGACCCTCGGTCATCGGGCGCTCTCCACCGCGGGCTCCTCGACGGCGGGACGCTCGGAGTAGAGGAAGCATCGGGCGGTGTGCCCGGACTCCAGCTCGTAGAGCGGCGGGAACTCCCGGCGGCACCGGTCCATCACGTACGGGCACCGGTTCTGGAAGGGGCACCCCACGATCTCCTCGGTCGGCGCGGGCACCGAGCCCGGAATGGTCTGGAGACGCTCCACCCGCTCCCCCAGCCTGGGTATCGCCGCCTTCAGCCCCTCGGTGTAGGGGTGGTTGTCGCCCTCGAACACCTGCTCGATCGTGCCCACCTCCGCGACGGTTCCGGCGTACATCACCACGACCCGGTGGGCGGTCTCCGCGATCACCCCGAGATCGTGGGTGATCAGGATGATCGACATGCCGAACTCCTCCTGGAGCCGGTTGAGCAGGGCGAGGATCTGGGCCTGGACCGTGACGTCGAGCGCGGTGGTCGGCTCGTCGGCGATCAGGAGCGAGGGGTCGGTCGCCAGCGCCATCGCGATCATGACGCGCTGGCGCTGCCCGCCGGAGAGCTGATGGGGGTACTCGTCGACCCGCTGCCCGGGATCGGGGATCCGTACCCGGCGCAGCATCTCGATCGCCCGCTCCCGGGCCTTCTCCTTGGAGAGGTCCCGGTGGAGGCGGAGCACCTCTGCGATCTGGTCGCCGATCGAGTACACGGGGTTCAGCGACGTCATCGGCTCCTGGAAGATCATCGCGATCTGGTTGCCCCGGACCCGGCGCATCTCGCGCTCGGAGAGCTCCAGCAGGTTCCGGTCCCGGAAGAGGATTCGTCCGCCGGCGATCCGGCCCGGGGGCTCCGGGATCAGCCGCATGATCGACAGCGCGGTCACCGACTTCCCGCACCCCGACTCGCCGACGATCCCCAGGGTCTCGCGAGGCATCACCTCGAAGGACACGCCGTCCACCGCCCGGGCGACCCCCTCGTCGGTGGTGAAGTGGGTTCTCAGGTCCTCGACGCGGAGGAGCGGCTCGTTCATCCGACCGGGGTCAGATCCGCTCGTGCCTGCGGAGGTAGACGACGAGGAGATCGAAGCGACCTTCCATGAAGACGTCGCGGGGGGTGTGGTTTCCGAGCGCCGGGATCCGGGTCTCGAACCACTCCCGGGCCTGGCGGCGGGACCGGGAGCGCTTCTGGAGCTCGTACATGAAGGCGTCGAGCAGCTGCAGCTTCTGGAGGAACCTCTTGGAGGGGTCCTGGGCCCCGCGCCGCCACCGGTTGAGGGTGCCCGACGTGCAGCCGATCGCCTTCGCGAGGTCCTTCGTCTCGAGGTCGAGAAGCTCCTTCGTGCGGGCGATCGTGCCCTCGGTGATGCCGGTGACCATGCGCGTCCTCCTCGGGCCGGGAGAGTCGGGAATGGGTGGTGGCGAGCATGCAAAGGTAGTCGCCCCCCGGGGGAGGCGCGAGCCTCTCGCGAGGCCGGAAGGCGGGATCATCGCTCGAGCGAAGCCTCCGCCTCCTCCACCCGTCCGGCCGCCAGGCGGATCCGCCCGGCGAGATCGTCGATCTCGCGGGCGAGACGGGCCCGGTCGCCCGCCCGGATCGCCTCGGCGATCGACGGGAGCGCGAGGGTCGCGTAGCCGTCGCGGTCGTCGGGAGCGAACAGCAGGCTCCGGTACCACGGACGGCCCGTCAGGCCTTGCGGGCGAACCGTCGCCCGCAACGCGCTCCGCAGCGCCTCGTTGGCGCGCCGGCTGCGGGCGGCGTCCACCTCGCCGGCGAGATAGCGGCGGCGGGCCGCGTCCCACCCCTCCCCGGCCCGCTCCAGGGCGGACCAGGCGGCGTCCAGGCGCTTCGCGGCGGCCGCGTCGGGCAGGCCGGCCTCGCGCGCCTCGGACCGGAGAAGGTCCCACTGCCCGGCCATCTGCCGGGCGAGGGCGGCGACGTCGTACGGGATCACCTCGGCGTCGGCGAGACGGAGCGCCAGCAGTGCGACCAGCCGGGAGGAGAGCGCGTGGTGGGAGAAGCCCGGATCGCCGTGCTCCGCCATCCACCGCCAGGTGTCGTAGGCGGAGTGGTAGACGCCGCCGGGGCTCGCGAAGCCGTGGTTCACGCTCGGGATCCCCAGGTGGGCGGAGAAGGGGGCGAAGTCGGAGCCTCCGCCGAGGTCCGAGACCCCCGGCTCGGCCGGCTCGGCGACCTCCCCGGGTGTGCCGGC
>JAWVZN010000060.1:0-13747 GCA_033722155.1 Gemmatimonadota bacterium
GCACGTGCGGGGCGGGTGGTTCGTGCCCGCCGATACGCAGCCCGCCGACTCGGTGGTCGACCTCGCGGGCGCGTGGGTCGTGCCCCCCTTCGGCGAGGCCCACACCCACGCGCTCGGGGGCTCCGGCGCCGAGCGGGCGGCCCGCCAGTACCTCCGGGACGGGATCTTCTACGCCCTCTCGCTCAACAATGCGGCCTCCCGTGCGCGGAAGGCGCGCGAGCGGTTCTCCCACCCCACCACGCTCGACCCGGGCTATGCCCACGGCGGCTTCACCTCGACCGGCAGCCACCCCTACCGCGTCTACGAGATGATCGCGCTCGGCATCTTCGGCGCCGACGACCCGTACGCCGAGGCGGAGCGGCGCGAGGAGGAGATCCGGGCCAGCCGGCTCGCCGAGGGGGACGCCTACTGGTTCGTCGACTCCGTCGCCGATCTGGAGGCGAAGTGGCCCGCCTTCCTGGAGGACGATCCGGACGTCGTGAAGGTGTACCTCTCCGACGTCGCGACGGGGCTCGCGGCGGAGGACGTGCGGGGACACGGCCTCCACCCCGGGGTGCTCCGCACCCTCGTGGCCCGGGCCCACGCCCGGGGCCTGCGGGTCTTCGCCCACGTCGACACCGTGGACGACTTCCGGATCGCGCTCGAGGCGGGCGTGGACGCCATGGCCCACCTGCCCGGTCAGAACCTGGGGGAGGACCTCCTGATGGAGCCACTGACGGAGGAGGACCTCGCCCGGGCCGCCCTTCGGGGAACCGTCGTCGTCCCCACCACCCAGCGGGTGACGGTCTTCGCCGACTCCACCGAGATGCCCGCCCTCCAGGCGTTCCAGCGTGACGCCCTGCGGCGGCTCCACGCCGCGGGGGTCACGATCGCCCTCGGCGAGGACTGGTTCGGCCGGACCTCCCGCGCGGAGGCGGAGTACATCGCGGACCTCGGCGTCTTCGACAACGCCACCCTGCTCCGGATCTGGAGCGTCGCCACCCCGCGGACGGTCTTCCCGACCCGCCGGATCGGGCGGCTGGAGCCGGGCTGGGAGGCGAGCTTCCTGGCGCTCGGTTGCGACCCGATCGAGGAATTCGCCTGCACCGGAGACATCCGGCTCCGGTACAAGCAGGGGCGCGAGCTTCGGATCGAGGAGCCGGCGGAGGGGCGTTAGCCACACCCCCCGGCCCTGCCGACCGGCGACCGGACGGGTAACATGGTCCCATGAGCACGGTGTGGCTGACGATCCTCTTCCTCCTTCTGCTGATCCTGCTGAACGGCGCCTTCGCGATGGCCGAGATCGCGCTGATCTCGGCCCGCCGGAGCAGGCTCGAGGGACGCGCGGAGGCCGGCGACCCGGGGGCGGACCGGGCGCTCGAGCTCACCGGCGAGCCCAATCGCTTTCTCTCCACCGTCCAGGTGGGGATCACGCTCGTGGGGATCCTGGCCGGCGCCATCGGCGGGGCGACCCTGGCGGTGCGCCTGGACCGGGCGCTCGAGCCGACGCCGCTGATCGGGCCGTGGAGCGAGGAGATCGCGCTGGGCGTCGTGGTCGTGGGGATCACGTACCTCTCGCTGGTGCTCGGCGAGCTGTACCCGAAGCGGCTCGCCCTCGCCCATCCCGACCGGATCGCCGCGGCGGTCGCCCGGCCCATGCACCTCTTCTCGACCGTCACGAGCCCCGCGGTGCGACTTCTCGGCGCCTCCACCGATTTCCTCCTCCGGATCACGGGCCACCACGGGGTCGAGGAGCCCCCGGTCACCGAGGAGGAGGTGACCGCCCTGGTGCGGCACGGCGCGAGGACCGGCGTCTTCGAGAAGCGCGAGAGCGAGGTCGTGGAGCGCGCGCTCGGCCTCGGGGACACGGTGGTGGACGACGTGATGACGCCGCGCCCGAGGATCGTATGGCTCGACACCGGGGACGATCCCGAGGTGCACCGCGACACGCTGCTTCGCCATCCCCACCGGCGCTTCCCCGTCTGCGAGGGCGGGATCGACCGGGTCGCGGGGATCGTCGACGTGCGGGATCTCCTCCCGTCCGCCCTGGCGGGGAAACCGCTCGACGTCCGCGCGACCCTCCGCCGGCCGCTCTACGTCCCCGAGTCGATGCCCGCGTTGCGCCTGCTGGACCGCTTCCGGGAGAGCGACGTCCACCTCGCCCTCGTCGTCGACGAGTACGGGGGCATCGAGGGGCTGGTCACCCTGAACGACATCCTCGAGGAAGTCTCCGGCGAGTTCGCGGGCGAGCGCGAGCGGCAGGCCACCCGCCGCCCCGACGGCTCGTGGCTGGTCGACGCCTCCGTCACCATGGACGAGTTCCCCGAGCTCGTCGACCTCACGGTCGGCAAGGAGGAGGCCGGCGACTTCGTCACTCTCGCCGGGCTGGCGCTCGACCGCCTCGGGAAGATCCCCTCCGAAGGGGAGACGTTCGACGCGCTGGGCCTGCGGTTCGAGATCGTCGACATGGACGGCAGGAGGATCGACAAGCTGCTGGTGCAGCCGGCGGACGACGGAGAGACCGGGGGAGAAGGATGAGCCCCGCTCCCGACCGGGGAACGCTTTACGGAGTCGTTCCCGAGCGGGCCCGTCCCGTCAGCCGCCGCTCGTTCGAGCCGTCGACCCCGATCGTCCACACGTCCCACGCGTCTCCCTCGCCCCGGACGATGAACGCGATCGTTTCTCCGTCGGGCGACCAGGCGGGCAGGAAGTCGGTGCGATCGTTCCGGGTGATCGGGCGGGGCTCGCCGCCGTCGAGCCCGGTGACCCAGAGATCGCCGTCGTCCTCCTCGAAGTAGACGAACACCAGCCGCCGTCCGTCGGGCGACCAGGACGGGGCGACGGCGTCCCCGGGGAGTTCGATCAGCCGCCGCGCCGGTCCGCCGTCGGGGGAGACCGCGAAGATCCCGTAGGAACCGTCGCGGCTCGACTGGAATGCGACGAGCGACCCCTCGGGCGACCACGCCGGACCGAGGTCCCGATCCGGATGGTCGGTGAGCCGGGTCTCGGCGCCCGTCTCGAGGTCGATCACCCAGACGTCGACGTTCCCGTCGCGACGGCTCTCCCAGGCGATCCGCCGGCCGTCCGGCGACCACTCGGGATCCCAGTCGGTGTGCTCGTTCCCGGTGACGGCCCGGGCGTCCGACCCGTCGGCGGCCATCGTCCAGATCTCCGGGTCCTCGCCCTCGGGATCGTAGGCGTAGGCGATGCGGGAGCCGTCGGGAGAGAAGACGGGGCCGTGCTCCGCTCCCGACGTGTGGGTGAGGCGCACCACGTTCGACCCGTCGGGGTCCATCCGGTAGATCTCGAGCTCGTCGGATCCGCAGCTGTAGGCGAAGACGATCCTCCGCCCGTCGGGCGACCACGAGGGGTCCACGTTCTGGCAGGCGGGCTCTCTCCTGCTCTCCACGTCCTCGGCCATGACCCCCCACGAGCCGAGCGAGGCACCCGCCAGGCTCGCCTGGACGAGCGCCCCGCCCAGGGCGCCCGCGGTGAGAACCAGCGCGGCCAGGACCGCGGGCCCGGGTCGCCGCCCGGCCGACGACCCCGCGAGGATCCGTTTCACGCGCCCCACCAGCTCCCCCTCCCCGAGCAGGGCGGGAAGACTCCTGGATGCGGCCGGCGAGCCGCGGAAGCCCTCCAGCAGGAGGAGGGTCCGGGCGTACGCCGTCCCCGACCGCGCCCCGACCTCGGCTCCGATCCGGTCGCACGCCGCTTCCCGCTCCTCGCGCGCGCGCCGGGAGATCCAGACCGCGAACGGGTTGAAGGCGAGGAGCGACGCCGCCATCCGCTGCAGGCCGATCGCCGCGCCGTCCCGACCTCGCACGTGCGCCAGCTCGTGGGCGAGCACGCCGCGGACCTCGCGGTGCTCGAGGGCGGCCAGCAGCCCGCGCGGCAACAGGACCGTGGCCTTCCCGGCGCCGACGACGCAGGGGGTGTCGACCGCCCCCGACTCGCGAACCTCGACCGGCACGCGGATCCGCAGCTCGGCGACGAGATCGTCGAGGAGCGCCCCCACCTCCACGCTCTCGATCGGGACGGCCTCGCGGCGGATCCGTCGGATCCTCCGCCGGATCCAAATCTCCCGGAGGAGGAGGACGAGGAGGGCCGCGAGCCAGGTCCAGCCGACGATCCCGGACACGTCCGTCCACCCGCGAGCGATCCCGAGCTCGCCCGGGAGCGAAGGCACCCGGATCATGGACCTCCAGGCGAGCCCGAAGGAAGCCCGCTCCGCGGGATCCACGGGACCGGCCGCCCCGGGAGCGGGGACGCCGTGGGAACGGCACGTCGCGGAAACCGAAGCAGGCCCCTCCCCGGCCCGGCTCCAGCAGGAGGCGTGCTCGTTCCAGTCGATCAGGAGGATCGCGGCGGTGGCGAGCACCGACACCGTCACGACCGCGAGCGCGCCGAGCGCGATCCCGTGGCGGAGCCGAGCGCGGTTCCGGGGGAGCGCGCGCAGCGCGAGCCACACCCCGGCCGCCGCGATCCCGGCCTGCGCCAGCGAGAGCGGGACCAGCCAGCCGAGGATCCGCACGACCCCGCTCATTCCGACCTCCTTCGCAGCGCCTTCCGGATCTCCTCGAGCTCCTCCTCACGTGCGTCGCCCGGGGGGAGCGCGGCCCGGACGAGCTCGCCGATCGAGCCTCCGAAGGCCTTCTCCACCAGATCCCGGGCGAGACGTCGCTGGGTCCGCTCGCGCGAGGCGGCGGCCCGGTAGCGATGGGCGCGACCCTCTTCGTTCCGCTCCACCAGCCCCTTGTCGAGCATGCGCTGGAGCAGCTTCAACACGGTGGTGTACCCCACCGGCCACCCGTCGGAGACGCGCTCGTGAATCTCGCGGACGGTCGATTCGCCGTGGAGCCACAGCTCGCGCAGGACCTTGAGCTCGGCGTCGGAGGGCAGCGGACGGGCCGGGTCGGGAGCCATGGCTCCGGATTATATACGACATTTGACGTAGTTTCAAGCGATCCCCGGCGGCGTCGGGGATCGGCCCCGTCGCTGCCGCTACCGCCGGTCGCCGCCGACCGCGGCGGCGGGGTCTTCCACGTAGGCCGAAATCGCCTCGAAAACGGGATTCCCGGGCTCGTCGAGGTTCTCGACGACGCGCCGGTGCGTGCCGGGGAAGACGGCGATCTCCGCCGGGACGTCGGCTTCGCGCAGCCGCCGGACGAAGCGGGCGCCCTGCTCGAGGATGGGGGGGAAGAACCGCTCCTTCTCGCCCAGGACGACCAGGGTCGGGGGCACGTGGGGGCCGAGGTGGTGGGCGGGGTTGGACGCGATCCAGTTCTCCGCGCTCCCGAACCGGGCCACCTCGGAGGAATCCCGGCGGAATCCCTCGCGGATCCGATCCGCGGTCGCCCCCCGGAGCGCCGCGTCGTACCGATCCAGCGTGCACCCCATCAGGACGAGTCCCGCCAGGTCCGCCGGAGTAAGGCCCACGGCTTCGAGGTAGACGGGGTTGGCGCCCAGGATCGCCGCGAGGTGGCAGCCGGAGCTGTGCCCGAACAGGACGAGGCGATCCGGCTCCGCGCCCCGATCGGCGACGATCTCCCGCACCTTCGCGACCGCCGCGGCGACGTCGAGCGGCATCGCCGGCCACTGGAAGGCGGGCGCCAGGCGATAGTCCGTGGACGCGCAGGCGAACCCCGCCGCGAGGAAGGGGCGGCACACGTCGCGGTACACCGGTGACGTCCGCCGCTCCTGGCTCTCCCAGAGGCTCCCCCCGTGGACGAAGAGGACGGTGGAGGCCGGAGGCGAGTCGGGCCACCACAGATCGAGGACCTGCTCGGGGTGGGGGTCGTCCACGTAGGCGATCGTCTCGGGGGTCGCCCCGTCCTGGGCGAGCGCCGGCCTGCCGCATACGACCGCCGCGCCGAGGAGGAGCGCGATCGGGAGGGGTCTTCTCACGTCGGAGAGAATGCGGCCGGAGACGGCGGTCGCGCTTGCGGCTTCTTGCGAATCCCGCAGGAGGTCCTTTGTGGCGGCGCGCGCCTCGTGGTATGCTACGGCCCTTCGCCCGCAGGTCACACCCCCGGTGTCGGAGACCGGAGCATGAACCCCGTCGAGCCTCGTCCGCGGGCCGAGCGGTCCGCCTGGCCCGGGCTACCCGGCGCGGAGTGGACGGACACCCTGGAGACCGTGCACATGTGGACCCAGATCGTGGGAAAGGTCCGGACGACGCTCGCACCGTGGACCAACCACTCCTGGAGCTCGACGCTCTACGTGACCTCCCGGGGACTCACGACCTCGCCGATCCCGTACGACGGCCGGACCCTGGAGGTGGAGTTCGACTTCGTCGAGCACCGTCTGCCCATCCGGGCGAGCGACGGGCTGCGTCGTTCCCTATCCCTCGAGCCGAAGAGCGTAGCGCGCTTCTACCACGAGTTCCTGTCCACCCTGTCGGAGATGGGTTTCGATGTCACGATCCATCCCGAGCCCAACGAGGTTCCGGATGCGATCCCCTTCGACGAGGACGAGGTCCACGGCACCTACGACGCCGGGCACGCACGGCGGCTCTGGGATTCGCTCGTCCAGGCGGACCGCGTGATGAAGGACTTTCGGGCGGCCTTCATCGGCAAGGCGAGCCCGGTCCATTTCTTCTGGGGGAGCTTCGATATGGCCGTGACGCGGTTCTCCGGCCGACGGGCGCCCGAGCATCCCGGCGGGTTCCCGAACCTCCCCGACGAGATCGCGCGCGAGGCCTACTCCCACGAGGTCACGAGCTGCGGGTTCTGGCCGGGGAACCGGGACCACCCCGACCCGATCTTCTACGCCTATGCTTATCCGACACCCGAGGGATTCTCGGAGGCGTCCGTGCGTCCGGACGGGGCGTTCTGGCTCGAGGAGCTCGGGGAGTTCGCGCTTCCCTACGAGGCCCTGCGGTCGGAGGACTCCCCGGACGACGCGCTCTACGCCTTTTTCGAGAGCGCCCACGCGGCGGCCGCCGACCTGGCCGGCTGGGATCGGGAGGCGCTCGAGCGGGAGCGGGGCTACCGACCGGTGCCCCGCTGGAAGGGTTGAGGGCCCGGGGATGACGCCTTCGCCCGACCCGGTCGCATCCGACGACCTGCGAGGAGACGTGCGGTTCCTGGTGTTCTCCGCCTCCATGAGGGCCGATTCCCTCAATTCCCGATTGGCACAGCTGGCGCGCCGTGTGATCGAGACCCACGGAGGAGAGGCCCACCTGGCCGACATGGCGGACTTCGACTGCCCCTCCTACAACCAGGACGTCCAGGACACCGACGGCTTCCCGCCCGGGGCGAAAGAGTTCCGGCGCCGGCTGGAGGCCAACGACGCCTTCCTCGTGGCGTCGCCGGAGTACAACGGTTCGATGCCGGGGGTGATCAAGAACGCGATCGACTGGGTTTCGAGATACCGCCCGCAACCGTTCAACGGGCTGCACGCGATGCTCGTCTCGGCCTCCCCGTCGATGGCCGGCGGCAACCGCGGCCTGTGGTCGTTGCGCGTTCCGCTGGAGCGGCTGGGCGCGCGAGTGTATCCGGACATGTTCTCGCTCGCTCGGGCGCACGACGCGTTCGAGCCGGAGGGCGCGATCGCGGACGAGAAGCTCGCCGATCGGTTCGAGCGGACCCTCGTCGCCTTCATGGATCTCGTCGAGGCGGCGAAGCACTACCCCTGTGCCAAGAAGGCGTGGATCGAGTTCCTGGGCGAGCGCCCGGATCCGATCATCGATCGCGTCGAATGACCGCGGGATCGGTGACGGGCCCCGGGCGCGCGGTCCCGCGCGTGTTCGTGGCCACGCGGGACCGGATTCACACCGTGGTTCCGGAGGAGGGCGAGCTCCGGCCTACGGCGGAGGTGGACGCCCGTCCCACCTGCCTCGCGGCGGACCGGACGATCGGACGAATCTGGTGCGGCACTGAGCAGGGCGTTCGCCGGAGCGACAACGGAGGCGAGACGTGGACCGCGGCCGGTCTCGAGGGGGAGGAAGTGACGGCCCTCGCCGCGGATCCGACCGAGGCCGGAGCGGCGTGGGCGGGCACCGAGCCGAGCGCGGTCTACCGGTCGGACGACGGGGGCCGATCGTGGGCGCGAGCCGGGGGGCTGCTCCAGCTGCCCTCCTCGTCGGAGTGGTCCTTCCCGCCGAGACCCGAGACCCACCACGTGCGCTGGATCTCCGCCCATCCGGAGGAGGGCGGGCGGCTCTGGGTGGCGATCGAGGCGGGGGCGCTGGTGACCACCGCCGACGGCGGCGTCACCTGGCGGGACCGCGAGCCCGGGGGCCCGTACGACACCCACGAGATCGCGATCCATCCCGACCGGCCCGAATGTCTCCGGATCTCCGCGGGAGACGGCTACTACGAGAGCGACGACGGGGGAGCCACCTGGCGCTCGCCGGAGGCGGGCCTCGAGGTCGGCTACCTCCGAAGCGTGGCCGTCGATCCCGGGGATCCGGACGTGGTCGTCGTCTCGGCGGCTTCCGGAGCACACTCCGCCTACGCCACCGGGCGCTCCGACGGCAGGCTCTACCGTCGGAAGGAGGGGGCGGCCTGGGAGCGGGTGACGGACGGCTGGCCCGAGGAGCCGGAAACGATCGCTCCTCTCCTCACTACCGGCCGGGAACCGGGGGAGCTGTGGGCCGCCGACGAGCGCGGGGTGCATCGTTCCGGGGACGGAGGGCAGACCTGGGAGCGCGTGGCGAAGTTCGGATCCCCGCCCCCCTGGCTGCGTGGGCTGGCGGTGGTGGAGGTGGGGTAGGGGGAACGCGCCCCGGCATTGCGAGCACGCCGCGACGTCCCCTCCCGAAAAGCGAAAGCCCCCGCCGACGAACCGACGGAGGCTTCCTCGTTACAGCGCGGCTGCGTCGCGGCCGCGGGGTCCGCTCCCTAGATCGCGGAGCTGGACGAGACGCGCTTCACGTTCGTCGCCTGCGGCCCCTTGGGACCCTGCTCGACGTCGAACTCGACTTCGTCGTTCTCGGCCAACGACTTGAAGCCCTCGGCCTGGATCGCCGAGTAGTGGACGAAGACGTCCTCCTCACCGCTCTCCTGCTCGATGAAGCCGAAACCCTTCGCGTCGTTGAACCACTTTACCGTACCTTTGGCCATTTTCTCTGCCTTTTCCTTGATTGCATTTGTTCTCTCTCCCCGACTACCTGTCGGGGTCCTCCAGGGCCTCGGGCGCATCGCATCAAAAAAGCGCCGCTCTCTTCGGTGTTCCGTCGAGAGTTCGGCGCCGTGTTTCGAGCGGTCGTTCCCTGAGACGTGTTCCTGAAAGCGACGAGAGTGTACGCGATCGACCGCGTCGTGTCCAGCGAAATCGGCGCGAGCGGCGTTGACCCTGATCGCCATGACGGGTACGGTAGGGACGTGAGCAGGGCGATCGATCGAACCGTTCTCTGGGTGGGCACCCGGAAGGGACTCCACCGCTTCGCGTCCGACGGCGACCGCCGGGCGTGGCGCGCCGATCCGCCGCTCCTGCAGAAGTGGAACGTCGACGCGATTCTGCCCGATCCCGACGATCCGGACCGCCTCCTCGTGGGAACCTCCCACGAGGCGTGGGGCACGACCCTGCGGGAGACGGCCGACGGCGGCGAGACGTGGGAGGAGAGCCTCCTCCGCCCGCCCGCCGAGGAGGGCGGGCACCCGATCCACCGGATCTGGCAGATCGCCCGCGGGCCGACGGGCACGCTCTATGCCGGCGTGGACGAGGCCGCGCTCTTCGAGAGCGAGGACGACGGGAGGACGTGGGCCGAGGTGGAGGGCCTCTCGCGCCATCCGTCACGCCCCCACTGGATGCCCGGCGCCGGCGGGCTGTGCCTCCACACGATCCTCGTCGACCCGGACGATCCCGCCCGGATGTGGGTCGGAATCAGCGCCGTCGGCGTCTTCTTCACCGCCGACGGGGGCGAGACGTGGGAGGCGAGAAACGAGGGGCTCCCGCCGATGCGGGCGACCGGCTCCCCCGACGGGGACGCCATGTTCTGCGTCCACAAGATCGCGCTCGACCCCGCCGACCCGGACCGGCTCTTCCTCCAGTTCCACGCCCACACCATGACCCCCGACGGCGAGCGCTCGTCCGGCGTGTTCCGGAGCGACGACGCGGCGGCCTCCTGGCGGGCGATCGACGGCGATCTCCCGCGCCGGTTCGGCTTCCCGATGGTGGTCTCGGAGAAGGGCGAGCTGTTCGTGGCGCCGCTCGTCTCCGACGCCAACCGGGTCTTCGACGAGGGGCGGCCGGTGGTGTGGCGATCCGGGGACGGGGGCGAGAGCTGGCAGGGCTTCGACATCGGCCCGCCGGACGAACCGGTCTACTCCGGCGTCCTCCGCGACGCGATGGCGGTGGACGGCCTCGAGCCGACCGGTGTCTACCTGGGCACGACCGGCGGGGACGTCTTCGCGTCCGCCGAGGCGGGCGAGACGTGGGGGAGGCTTCCCGGCCGGCTGCCCCGGGTCCTGTGCGTCCGCTCCGCGACGTACGGCTGAGGCCCCGATGGCCCGGGTGACCCTGGAGGTGCCGCCGATCCTCCGCGACAGCGCCGACGGCGACTCCACCGTGGAGCTCGACATCGACCGCCTCGACGCCGCCCGCGAGGAGATCCGACGCCGGTGGCCGGCTCTCGCCACCCACGTCTTCACCGAGGAGGGGAAGCTTCGGCCCCACGTCCTGCTCCTCCACAACGACCGGCTCCTCCGGAACCTGCCGGCGGGGGACGTCGACCTGGCCGACGGCGACCGGCTGGAGATCGTGCAGGCGGTGAGCGGCGGGTGAGCTCCCAGCGGAGGCTCAGCCCTCCGCGGCCGCCAGCTCCTCCACCACCTCTGCGAGCGTCCGCGTCTTTTCGGGATCGCCGGCGTTCGCCACGGCCTCGTCGAGCTCGGTGGCCAGGGCGGTGAGCGCCTCGCGGCGCGCGTCACCGGAGGCCCCTTCCGCGTCGGCGAGCGTGGCCCGTGCCTGCTCGATCCGATCGCCGGCCAGGCCGCCGTCGCGCTCCAGCTGGTCGAGGTAGGCCCCGGCCAGCGCGAAGCTCGGCGGCCACTCGTACATCTGCTGGCCCTGGACGTTCAGGTAGTCGAGGGTGGCGGTCTTCGCGGCGTCGATCTCGTTCCGGGAGACGTGCTCGCTCGGGACGAGCTCCAGGATGTCCAGCCCGCGGGCGATCTCGGAGCTCACGATCAGGCCGTTGTACCAGTAGGCGGACCAGGAGCCGCCGCTCTGCATCTCGTCGTCGTCCACGGGGCCCCGGTCGAAGTAGGCGATCTCGACCGGGTTCCCGGCGTCCGTCCAGTCGAAGACCGACACGCCGCCCTGGTACCACCCCTGCACCATGACGTCGCGGCCGGGGATCGGGATCAGCGAGCCGTTGTGGGCCACGCAGTTCTCGAGCTCCGTCTGCGGCGCCGGCAGCTTGTAGTAGCTCTCGAAGGCGAGGTCCTCCCCGTCGATCGTGAAGATCGCGTTGGCGCCCCACTCCACGGGATCGGTCGCGCGGCACTTCGCGCCGCTTCCCCCGCCCCACTCGTCGCTGAACAGGAGTTTCTCCCCCTCGTTGTCGAAGGTGGCCGAGTGCCAGTAGGAGAAGTTCGTGTCGGCCACGGCCTCGACCCGCTCCGGATGGACCGGGTCGGTGATGTCGAGGAGCAGCCCGTAGCCCCCGCACGCCCCGCCGGCCAGGCCGATCGCCGGATAGAGGGTGATGTCGTGGCACTGGGTGGGTCCGGTCCGCGGCCGGTCGGCCCCGAACATCCGTTCGATCCGCTCGTCGATGTCCTCCCGGAGCGCGGCGCTGTCGGCCGGGGTGGGCTCCCCCTCGCCGCCCCGCTCCTTCACCACCTGCTGCAGGAGAAACTCGACGAACCGGTCGGAAAGGGCGTGCTCGCGGCCCCGGATCGTGGCAACGTAGCCCCCCTCCGCGCGCGCCTCCGCCACCCTCTCCTCGCGCGCGATCCGGTCCGCCTCCGCCTCGCCGTGGGACTCGACCGGCTCCAGGTCGTCCAGGATCCGGGGCGAGGAGACGATGGCCGCCTCCTCGGGAGCGTCCAGCGGAACTTTGATCACCTCGATCCGGAACAGCGCCGTGTTCGGGTCCTCGTCCGGCATCGCGTCCGAGCAGCCGGGAAGCTCGCTCGGGGAACGGACGGGGGCCGAGCCCGAGATGTAGACGTAGACGTTGTCGGGGTCGTCCGGGTCGACCAGGACGGAGTGGGTGTGGGAGCCCCGGCACGTCTGGACGTTGGCGATGTACTCCGGGTTCTCGAGGTCGCTGATGTCGAAGATCCGGATCCCGAGGATCCGCTCGCTGCTCACGGTGTCGGCCACCCCTTCCGCACCGCAGTCGAGCCGGCTGGAGCGCCCCTCGGCGGAGACGAACAGCAGGTCGCCGTAGACAGAGACGTCGCTCTGGGACGCGGGGCAGAAGTATTTCGTGACCAGGGCGGGAGATTCGGGGTCGGACACGTCCCAGATCATGAAGCCGTTGTAGTTGCCCTGGATCACGTGGTCGCCCCTGAAGGCCAGGTCCGAGTTCTTGTCGTCGAACAGACCGGGCTTGGGCGTGTTGGAGAGAAGTCGCAGGTTGGAGATCGCCTCTTCGGCGTCGGTGGCCGGCGCGAGCCCCACGCGGGGGTCGGTCTCCTGCGCCGACAGCCCGGGGGCGCTCCAGAAGAGCGCGACGAGGGCGATCGCCGGGGCGATCCGATACGAAAGCGAACGGAAAGAGGGCATGGGCCTGTCCTTCATGGAGTTGCGGACGTCATGGAGATATACGTCAGGGCGAGTCGGAAGTTTCGAACATCCTCTCGCGGAGCATCGTCCGCATCCGGTCGATCTCGCTCGTCTGGTCGGAGAGAATGTCCGAGGCGAGCCGGAAGACCGCGTCACCCTGCGCGGCGCCGTACGAATCGAAGAGCTCTTCCACCATCGTCACGGCGCCCTGGTGGTGCTCGATCATGGTGGTGAGAAACAGCAGGTCGAACGCGTAGCCGCGGGCGGCCTCGAGCTCCGCCATCTGCTCGTCGGTGAGCATTCCCGGCATCCGCATCAGGGGCCGGCCGCTCTCCAGCTCACCCGACGGCGTCACCCGCGGCGCGGGCTCGCCGCGGTCACGGAGCCACTCCTGCATGAGCGCGATCTCGTCCCGCTGGCTGACGAGGATGCGGGCGGCGAGGGTCCGGAGTCGGGGGCTCGCATCGTTGGTGGGCGCCATCCTCGCCATCTGCACCGCCTGGGCGTGGTGGTGGATCATGCCCCGCATGAAGGCCACGTCGGGGTCGGGGGTCGCGGTTGCCCGGGGTGTTTCGCCGGTCGATCCGCAGGCGACGAGGAGGATGGCGGCGACGAGGAGCGGTCTGCGCATGAGGCCCGATATGCTAATGGTCCCGAGCTCGGCCGGCGAGTGAAGGAAGCCCGATCGTTGGACGGCGAACTCCTGGTCCGGAAGGACCCTCGGTCCCACCACCAGGATCCACAGGGCGAGCCCGGCGGCCAGCCCGAGGAACGCCGCACCGGCGGAACGGGCCCGCTTCGGCTCGGGGAACCGCCGCAGCACCCAGACGAAGGCGAGCAGCGGCACGCCGAGCTCCAGCCGGGAGAGCGCCGTCTCGACCGCGCCGGGGGCGCCGACAGCGCGGCCCCCGTACCGGAGCTCGCCGAAGCCGAGGACCAGGGCCTCCGGACCGTCCCGGCCGATCTCCACGGCGAGGCTCACCACGCTTCGGACGGTCTCGAACATCGTGAAGGCGAGCGCGGCGGGGCTGGTCCCGACGACCGCCACGGAGAGCAGGGCGAGGCCCACGATCAGCAGCGAGAC
>JAWVZN010000061.1:0-13056 GCA_033722155.1 Gemmatimonadota bacterium
AGGTCGAAGACCCGGGCGGTCTCGTCGTCGGTCAACGCCGCCACCGTCCCCAGCTGCCATCCGCCGCCGAGTTGCCCGGTGACCTTGGCCGCGCCGAGGATGGTGGAGGTGTTGGGGGAGTCCCGGAAGTCGCCGCCCGCGAAGCGGTGGGGCGGGGCGCCGATCCGGCGGGAGTAGTAGTAGGAGGGCCCGTCCCCCGAGAGGGTCTGCCGCCCCTCGGTGAAGAAGGGGCGACGCTCCGGAAAGAAGGTCTCGAAGGCGGACAGGTTCACCTCCGCGGGGTCCGCCTCCACCTGCCCGAAGTCGGGGTTCACGGTGGCGGAGAGCGTGAGGTTGGGGCCGAGTCCCATCCGGAAGTCGAGCCCGGTGCGTGCCGTGGTGTCGGAGCCGTCGTGGAAGGGATCATCGGCGTCGATCAGGCCGTCCGAGACGAGCGTCGCTTCCGCCGCGACGTAGGGGACGAGTTCGATCCTCCGGGTCGGCTCGACGCCCCGGATCCCCACCAGCTCCCCCATCCGGCTCGCCCATCCCGTCTCGTCCCGGGGAACCAGCACCCAGTACTGCTCCTCGTCCAGCGCCGGGATCGAACGGCGGACGTTGACCCCCCACACGAGCTCGTCGGCCGGCCGGAACCGGAGCTGGGAGAAGGGGATCCGCATCTCCGCGAACCACCCCTCGACCGTCGTCCGGGTCCGCGCCTCCCAGACCGGATCGAAGGTTCGATCGCGGTCGTGCTCGTTGTCCTCGGGGTGGAACCAGTCGATCCTCACCCCGGCGGCGGTCACGGCGAAGGTGTAAGCCGTGCGCCCGTCGTGGAACGTGTCGAGCGAGACGATCAGCCGGTCGACGCCCTCCGCCTCGGCGTCCCGGCGGGTCATCCGGTCGGTCACCTCGTCGGGTCCCCGCGCCTGCATCCGCGCGCCGACGTAGAGGGCGTCGGAGTCGAACAGGAACGCGACCTCGGTCGCGACGGTGGGGGCCGCCCCCTGCTCGGGCTCCTTCTGGACGAAATCGGTGATCCAGGAGGCGCGCTCCCACACCGGCTCGTCGAGACGGCCGTCCAGCTCGGGGGCTCCGGACCCGGCCGCGACCCGGAGGGCCTCGATCCGCTTGGGGAAGGCGTCGTCCGGACCGTCGCTCGTCGAACCCGGTGGGGAGGCGAAGAGAGGGGAGACCGCGAGGAAAAGCGCTACGGTCGTCGCTTTGAGAGGCGTACGTCCACACACCTCGGCCATGTCGGGGATCTCCTTTCGGTATCTCGGTTCGGGGCTGGCCTAGTGCAGGTTGGTTCCGCTTCCGTGGGATGCGATGCGCTGGAGGCGGGATCCTTCGAGGGCGGGCGGCTTCTCCTCGCACTCCGCCGAGGCTCCGGAGGTGATCGCCTCGCCGACGGCGACCTCGATCGCCGGTGCCCGGTAGACGGTCACCACCCCGTCCCCGTCCAGGTCTGCTCCGGCCGCCCAGGCCCGGACCGGATCGTCGACGGACGTCCCCGGCACGGGCTCCGCCCGATGGTCGGGTCGGGCCGTCGCCACCGCGCCCACCACGAGCGCCGCGACCAGGGCCGCCTTCAGCACGGCCGCGCGGGTCACGATCCCGCGCCGGTGGCGCGAATCGAGCAGGGCGGCCAGGCGCTCGCCGAAGCGGGAGGGCTCGGCCATGGCCATCGCGTGCATGGGGCCCGCTCCGCGGTTCATCGCCCGGGCCATCTCGAGGAGGCTCTCGGCGTAGTCGCAAGCGTTCGCCCCGACAGCGAGCACGTGATCGTCACACGCCCGCTCCCGCTCCAGTCGGAGACGCCGGACGGCGATCCAGGCGAGCGGGTTGAACCAGTGGGTCGCGCAGGCGAGCCGCCCCAGCAGCTGAGTCGCGTAGTCGTGGCGCTTGACGTGGACGAGTTCGTGCAGGAGGACGTCCCTCCGCAGCCGCTCCGGCCACGTCCCGGCCTCCTCGGGGAGGAGGACGACGGGGCGGATCACTCCCCACATCATGGGAACCGGGACGCGATCGCTCGATCGGAGGTCCACCTCGCGGTCCAGACCGATCCAGGCGCGCACGTCCGCGGCGAGCGCGAGCCAGTCGGGGTCGGTCACGGGAGCCGAGGTCCGGGCCAGCCACCATACCCGGAACCGGCCGAGCAGGACGATGCCGCCCGCCGCCACCGCGCCGGCGAGCCAGGCCCACACCGCCCATCCGGCGGTCCCGGAGGTGGATCCGGCGCCCGCGACGGCGGCGGTCGACTCGGCGGGCAGGATCTCCAGGCGCCAGTGGGGGAGGGCTCCCGCGAGCGCGGGGAGCGCGGCGAGACTCGCGAGACCGACCGCCCACACGAGATGCCGAACGCCCGCCGATCGGTGGCGGAGGCAGTACGAGGCGAGGGCGGTCGCCAGCAGGACGACGACCCCCTTGAGCGCGACGTCGAGCGCGAGAGGCGTCATTCCGCCTCCTTCTTCCGGGCTTCCTCGATCAGCCGGGAGAGCCGATCGAGCTCCTCCTCGGAGAGCTCGGATCCCGACAGGTTCAGCAGCGTCGCCACCGCATCCTCGAGGGAGTTGTCGAAGAAGGTGCGCATCAGGCGCCGGACCGCCGATTTCCGGGCCGTCTCGACCGCGACCGTCGGCTGGAACACGTAGCGGGGTCCCTCTTGTTCGTGCTCCAGGTGACCCTTCTCCTCGAGCACCCGGAGCATCGCCCGGACCGCCGAGTAGCTGGGCGGATCGGGCAGGTCCTCCTGGACCTCGGCGGCGGTCGCCCGGCCACGGCGGTAGACGATGTCCATGATCTGCCGCTCGCGGCGGCTCAGCTCTCGATACTGGTTCCGCTTGGGCCCGGTCATGTCGGGAGGCTCGCTCCGTCGGGGGTGCTAATTTTCTAACAACATGCTACTTTTCTAGCACACTTCGAACGCCGTGTCAAGTCCCGCCAGAAAGAGGGACGTCGAACCGGGCTCCGACATTCCGCGATGGGTCGGGAAGGATCGAAACCCGGCCGCCCGGGTCCGCTTGACGAGATACGAAGCCCATCGTAGGATCGAATCCGGCTGGTGGGCTTTCCTCCAGGAGGGAAGATGACCGAGACGCCTCCGCTTCCGACCGACGCCGAGCTCGAGATCCTCGGAGTGCTGTGGGACCGGGGCCCCGCCACCGTGCGCGAGGTCCTCGGGACGCTCGAGGACGACCGCGGCTACACCACCGTGCTGAAGCTGCTCCAGATCATGAACGAGAAGGGAAGCGTGACGCGTCGCCGGGAGGGACGCTTTCACGTCTACGAGGCGGCGATCGAGCGCGAGCCCACCCAGCGGGCCCTGCTCCGGGATCTGGCCGAGAAGGCCTTCGCCGGCTCGTCCGACGCGCTCGTGCTGCGCGCGCTCTCCTCGCGCGGCGCCTCCGACGAGGAGCTCGAGGAGATCCGCGGGCTCCTCGCGGGGCTCGAGAGGGGAGGGGGGGACTCGCGGTGAGCCTTCCGCTGTGGATCTCGACCGATCCGTGGGTCCACGCCCTCGGCCTGGCCCTGATGCACGGGATCTGGCAGGGCGTCGCGATCGCGGGTGTGGCGGCGGTCGCGCTCCGCGCCACCCACCCGCGCGCCGCCACCCGGCGCCACGCGATCCTGCTGGCCGCCCTGCTGGCCCAGTTCGTCCTGTTCGCGGCGACGGCGGGCCTCGTCCACGACGGGCGGGTCGCGGCGAGCGTCTCGCCCACGAATCCGGCGACCTGGCCGGCCCCGGCGCCGACCTCCCGGAGCGGGATCGCGGAGGGGGTGGCGGGCGGAGTGAACGCCGCCTTCAAGGGGGCCCGACCGCTCTTCCCGTGGGTCGTCGTGGTGTGGGCCGCGGGGACCGCACTCCTCGGGGCGAGGATCGTTTTCGGCGTCCGGTCGGTGGCCCGCCTGCGCGACACGGCCGACCCCACCGGCTTCGCGCTGGAGGAGCGCGCCCGGCGGTTGGCCGAGCGGATCGGTCTCCGTCGAGGATTCCGGGTTCTCGCCTCCGGGGAAATCGACACCCCGGTGGCGGTCGGGTGGCGGGACCCGGCGGTCCTGTTCCCCGAGGGCGTGCTCGACCGGCTCGACGGGGAGGAGATCGACGCCCTGCTTCTCCACGAGCTCGCCCACCTGAAGGGACGGGACGACGTCGTGGTCGTGCTGGAGGCCGCCGTGAGGGCGGTGTCGTTCCATCATCCGTGCACCTGGTGGCTGACGCGTCGGTCGACGCTGGAGCGCGAGCACCGGTGCGACGATCTCGTCGCGGAGTTCTCCGGCGAACTCTCGTCCTACGTCCGGGCTCTGGTGGGCCTGGAGGAGCTTCGAGGCGCCTCCGTGGCGTCGGGCCTCCACGCCGCGACGTGCTCGCTTCTCGAACGGGTCCGTCGGCTCGTAGAGCCTCCGGTCGGCCCGTCGAGGCGCCGCACGGTCGGGGGGATCGCCGTCGGGGCCATGATCGTGGCCGCGGCGAGCCTGGTGCAGCTCGTCGCGGTTCCGGCGGTACCCGCCACTCCGCCGGGCTGGGGCACGATCCGGGCGGTCGACGACGCGGGACGGTTCACGGTCGTGTTCGGGGCGGGCAGAGTGAGGGCGGTCGCGATGGAGGGGGAGGCGCTGGCGCCGGCGCGCTTCGCCCACGAACGGGATTCCCTCTACGTCCTCGACGCCTCGGGGGCGCCGCGCTTCGCCGTGCGGGTTCGACCCGAAGGCGGGCTGGAGTGGACCAGCCGTCCGCCGGGCTGGCGCCTGGATGGCGGTCTCCCCTGAGCAGAAGTTCCGTTGACAAGTCTACGAAGGGCTTCGTATAATCTTGGTACGAATTGCTTCGTAAGACGGGAAATCCGACTGGAAGGAGCTTCTCGATGGGTCGCATCCCTGCCGGGCGGCTGATCCTGGTTCTCGTGGCGACGGCGTGCTCGACGATCGGATGGAGGGAGGCGCGGGCCCAGGAGCCCCCGCCCGACGGGCTGGCCGCGGTGGTGGCGGCCGACCGGGCGCTCGACGCCGTGGCCGAGGAGGCCGGCGCGAGGCTCTGGCCGGGCTACCGTCCCGACACGATCCCGGTCGCCTTCACCTTCCCCGACGCCGGCACGATCCTGGCCAACTGGCCCGAGGAGCGCCCGCCGGAGGGGTACGCGCGCCTCTCCGGGGCGCCGGGTCTGGCGTGGCGGCCGGCGGGCGAGGACGCGACGACCGCGAACACGGCCATGGTCCGGGGCGGAAGGGACTGGGCCTTCGTCCGTGCGGCGGGGCTGGACGCCGTCGAGCTGCTCGGGATCGCCGCCCACGAGGCGTTCCACGCCTGGCAGGCCGCCGCCCGCCGCGCGGGGCGCTACCGGCCGGGCGAGAATTCGTTCCTGGTGATGGAGTATCCGGAGTTCGACGCGCCGAACGAGACGGCGATCGCGCTGGAGGGCCGCCTGCTGGCCGCTTCGCTTGCCGCCGACGATCCGGAGGAGCGCCGGGAGTCGGTCCACCGGTTCCTGGCCGTTCGCGAGATGCGCCACCGCAGGCTGGGTCCGGAGATCGCCGCCTTCGAGACGGCCACGGAGCTGAACGAGGGGGTGGCCCAGTACGTCCAGCTGAAGGCGACCGAGCTCGCCGCGGCCAGCACCGGGCTCGTCTCCGCCGCGGAGGCGGAAGCCGCCGTGGAAGCCGAGCTGGACCGGCTCGGCGGGGAGCTCGTGACCGAGACCGAGCACTCGCTCCGCCGGCGCTTCTACACGACCGGGGCCGCGATGGCGTATCTGCTCGACGAGATCGCGGGCCCGGACTGGAAGGAGGATCTCGCCGGGAGCCGCCTCGCGCTCCACGACGTGCTGGCCGAGGCCTCCGGCTACCGCGCCCGGGAGGCCGCGCTGGTCCGCTCGGCGAGGGAGGAGCGGGGCGAGGGGCTCGAATCTCTGGCCGAGACGACGCTGGCCGAGCGGCGGGAGGACCGGAGGGCGAGGGCGCGCGAGGCCCTGTCGGGCCCCGGCCTCGTCGTCGAGCTGGCGGTCGAGGGCGCGGGCCTGTGCGGGATCGACCCCCAGAACCTGCTCCAGATCGACCACCGCCGGGTCCTCCACGCCCGGATCCTGAACCTGTGCCTGCCGGGCGACGGCCAGGCGCTCTTCCGCACGCCCGCCGTCCAGGATCGGGAGGGCCACACCGTCACCGCCGTCGTCGGCCCGGAGGAATCGGTCGAGATCCGGGCCGGCGGTGAGGAGATTCCCCTCGAGGATCTCGGCAGGGTCGAGGACGCCGAAGGGGTGGAGATCGACGCCGAGGCGTTCCGCCTGCGGGCCCCCCGCGCCACGCTCGAGCGGGGGGAGGGCCGGCTGCGGGTCGAGATCGGGGGGTGACGGGCGGCTCCCCGCGTCCGCGACCCTCCAGCCGCACCGAGTAGAGCGGGCGAGAGTCTCCACGAGCGTTTCCCCACCCCAGGGGATCCTCGACTCGGCCGCTCGGCGACGGTTGCGGTCGCCGGGCGAACCGGACACCGTTCACGCGACCTTCGTCCCCCGGCGCGGGAGTGCGTGCGTGGCGCGATACGAGACCCTCCACCGGCACGACGGCGTCACGATCCAGGTGTGGCGCTGCCGGGGCCACGGGAGCGAGGAGGAGAAGGGGGCCCTCTGCCGCGAGCACACCTTCGCCTTTCCCCTGCGGGGCGCCTTCCGGGCGCACGTGGGGACCCGGAAGGGCGCTGCGACCCCCGGGACCGGCTTCTACCTGCGTCGCGGACAGGAGTACCGGACCAGCCATCCCGTGCAGGGCGGGGACGGCGGCGTGGTGTTCCGGATCGGCGAGTCGAGGCTCGAGGAGATCCTGCGGGAGCTCGATCGCCCCCGTCCCGAGCCGGTGGTCGAGACGATCCTGCCGACGCGATCCGCCCTCCGACTTCGGAGGCTCCTCGCCACGGCCAGGACGGATCCCGATCCGTCCCTCGATCTGGAGGAGTCCGTCCTTTTGCTGGTGGGCCGGATGGTCGCCGCCGGACGATCCTCCGGGAGGGGACGGGCCGTGCGGCGCGACACCGAGCGGGCCCGGCGGCGCGCGGTCACGCGCGTCCTGGAGATCTGCGCCGAGCGGTTCCGCGAGCCGCTCTCGCTGGAGGAGATCGCCCGGGAGGCGGCGTACTCCCGCTACCACCTGAGCCGGATCTTCAAGCGGCGGACCGGGACGACGATCCACCGCCACCTGAACCGGCTCCGGCTGGGCGCGGCGCTCGAGCACCCCGACGCGCTCGGGCATCTCGGCCGTCTCGCGCTGGAACTCGGCTTCTCCTCCCACAGCCACTTCACGAACGCGTTCCGCCGCGAGTTCGGGGCTCCCCCCTCCCGCGTGCTCGCCTCGCTCGCGAGCGAGCCCCGAGCGTAGCCCGCCCGAAATCCGCATGATCGTGCAAGCCCGGACGCGCCCCCGGCCCACATTCGTCCCCCGTGAGGAAGAGGTTTTCCGGATCGATTCCCATGGAGGGAGGTCGAGATGCGCGCTCTCGTCTGGTTGATGGCGGCCCTGGCCCCGCTGGCCGGGACCGGGGCCACGAACCCCGTCCCGCCGGACGAAGGGGAGCCGCGGGTCTATCGGCTGGACCGGGCGCACTCCGACGTCGCCTTCCGGGCCCGCTACCTCAAGCTCATCGACGTCGAGGGGCGCTTCCGGGAGTGGGACGCCGCGATCGTCGGGGCGGCGGATCCGGCCGACGGCGCGATCGCGATCGTGCTTCGCACCGCGAGCCTGGACACCGGCAACGAGCGCCGGGACGAGCACCTGAAGAGCCCCGACTTCTTCGACGTGGAGCGGTATCCGACGATCGTCTTCACGAGCGGGGAGGTCGTGGCGAGCGGAGAGGGGTTCGCCGCCAGGGGCACGCTCCGGATGCACGGCACCAGCCGGGAGATCGAGGTTCCGTTCGAGCCCGCCTACGCTCCGACGACGGACGCGAAAGGGAACGACCGCGCCGGCTTCGTGGGGCAGGTCGTCGTCGACCGGAAGGCGTTCGGGATCGTGGGCGGCAGCCGGTTCAACCGGGCGTTCGACCCCCGCGTATCGGTGATCGACGACGAGGTACGGATCGTCTTCGGGGTCCACGTCATGGTGCCCCCGATCGGCTCGCCGCAGGTGGACTCGCTGGTGAGAACGGTCGAGGCGGAGGGCGTGGGATCGGCGGTCGCCTCGTGGCACGCCCGGTTCCCGGCCGGCGAGGGGGAGGAGGTGGAGCGGCAGCGGCTCCGGATGGCCCGCGTCCACAACGCGGCCGGCTACCGCCTCCTCGAGGCCGGCCGCGCCGAGGAGGGGGTGGAGCTGTTGCGCCTCGCCGTGCTGGGCGCGCCGGAGTCGGCCCGCGCCATGTCGGGGCTGGCGGAGGGGTACGCCCGGGCCGGCATGCTGGACCGGGCCCGCGACGCCGTGGGGCAGGCGCTCGAGCGGGACCCGCACGAGACGCGGGCCCTCGCCCTCCGGGCGTGGCTCGCGAACCGACCCTGAGCGATCCCCCGCGCTCCCCCTCCCCCGGCGCGGGCCCTGTCGAAGCCCCTCCCGCTAGGCCGTGACCTCCCCCGTCATCTCGACGCACCCGCCCGCTGGACCCGCCACACGACGTCGTCGGCCAGGCCGGCCACGGGAGTGCGCCCGCAGCTCCACCGCGCGGTCGAACTCCCGCCCCGGTTGAACCCCCTCCGACCGGGCCCTACCTTATCGGGCCTTTGATCAGCACGCGGGCGCCGCGCTCCACGGGCGTCCGCCTCGCCACGCAGCGCGTCGATTCCGAATCGGAGCACACGATGAAGATCCACGAATACCAGGCGCGGGAGATCTTCCGCGACCACGGGCTGCCCGTGCCCGCCGACGCCGTCTGCGAGACGGCCGAGGAGGCCGGTGCGGCGGCCCGCGAGATGGGTGTAGCCGTCGTCGTGAAGGCCCAGGTGCACGTCGGCGGACGGGGGAAGGCCGGAGGGGTCAAGCTCGCCGACACCTCCGAGGAGGCCCGCGAGGCCGCCGAGGAGATCCTCGGCATGGACATCAAGGGGCTCACCGTCGAGAAGGTGCTGGTCGCTCCGGCAGTCGATATCGAGAGCGAGGCCTACGCGGGCATCGTGATCGACCGTTCCAGCCAACGGCCCGTCCTGATGGTCTCCGCCGCCGGCGGGGTCGACATCGAGGAGGTTGCGGCCGAGACGCCCGAGAAGATCCACAAAGCGCAGATCGACCCCCGATACGGGCTCTTGAACCACCAGGCCGCGGCGCTCGGCTTCGCGCTCTACGACGACGTCGCCCGGGTACGCTCGGCGGCGAAGATCTTCCGGGGGATCTGGGAGGCCTTCCAGACGGTCGACGCCTCGCTGGCGGAGGTGAACCCGCTCGTCGTGACCGGGGAGGGGGAGCTGGCCGCGATCGACGCCAAGATCACCCTGGACGACAACGCGCTGTTCCGGCATCCCGACCTCGAGGAGCTGAGGGACACCGCCGCCGAGGCGCCGGCGGAGACCGAGGCGCGTGAGAAGGGCCTGAGCTACGTGAAGCTCGAGGGCAACATCGGGTGCATCGTCAACGGGGCCGGGCTGGCGATGGCGACGATGGATCTGATCAAGTACTACGGAGCCGAGCCCGCCAATTTCCTCGACATCGGCGGATCGTCGAACCCCGAGAAGGTCGTCAACGCGATGCGGATCATCCTGAGCGATCCGAACGTGGACGCGATCCTGTTCAATATCTTCGGCGGCATCACCCGGTGCGACGACGTCGCCAACGGCATCGTCGAGGCGCTCGAGAGCCTGGACGTGGAGGTGCCGATCGTGATCCGCCTGACCGGCACGAACGAGAGGGAGGCGCTGGAGATCCTGGAGGAGCGGGATCTCCAGGCGACGACCTCGATGGACGAGGTGGTCCAGCGGGCGATCGAAAGGGCGGGGGAGACCCCGGAGCCGAGGGGAGGATCGTCGTGAGCGTCCTGATCGACGAGTCGACCCGCCTCGTCGTCCAGGGGATCACCGGCCGCGACGGCTCCTTCCACGCCCGTCAGATGATGGAGTACGGCACCGAGATCGTGGCCGGAGTCGTGCCGGGCAAGGGGGGGAGGACGTTCGACGAGACGGTCCCGATCTTCGACACCGTCGCCGAGGCGGTCGACGAGACCGGTGCGAACACGTCCGTCGTGTACGTTCCGCCGGGCTTCGCGGCCGACGCGATCTACGAGGCCGCCGACGCCGGGATCGGCCTGATCGTGGCGATCACCGAGGGGATCCCGGTCCTCGACATGACCCGGGTGATGGCCTACGTCCGGGACCGGGACGCCCGGCTGGTGGGCCCGAATTGTCCCGGGCTGATCAGCCCGGGACGGTGCAAGGTCGGGATCCTGCCCGGCCAGATCGTGGAGCCGGGCCGGATCGGGCTGGTGTCGCGGAGCGGCACCCTCACCTACGAGGTGATCCACCACCTGACCGGCGCCGGGCTCGGCCAGTCCACCTGCATCGGGGTCGGCGGCGATCCGATCATCGGTACGACCTTCATCGATGCCCTCGAGCTCTTCGAGGCCGACCCCGACACCGACGCCGTCGTGATGATCGGCGAGATCGGCGGCACCGACGAGCAGGAGGCGGCCGCCTGGGTGGACTCCGAGATGACGAAGCCCGTGGTGGGCTTCGTCGCCGGGCAGACCGCCCCGCCGGGCCGGAGGATGGGCCACGCGGGGGCGATCATCTCCGGCAGCGAGGGTACGGCGGAGGAGAAGATGGCCGCCTTCCGGGATCACGGAATCGGGGTGGCCGAGCGGCCCGCGGACATCGTGGAGCTGGTCCAGGATGCCGTCGGCTGAGGCCGCGGCCACCCGGCCGGCCCTCTCGGCCTCCCAGATCGACGTCGCGATGGAGGCGACGTCCTACGCGGAGGTCCTCGACGAGCTGTCGATGTTCGTGGACGACCAGCCGGGGGTGTCCGATCCGGATCGGCTGGCGCGCGCAATCTCGAACCTGGGCGCCGAGGACACGCTGGCGCTCGGCGGTGGGGCGTTCCTGATCCACCTCCGCACCGACGCGGTACAGGGCGCGGTCGTGGCGCTCGGCGTGACCGACGGCTCGCTGCGGGTGCCCACCCCGGGAGGCGAGACGAGAGGGCGGGTGTTCGCGCTCGTGGCGGGGGCGCCGGATGCGCCCGGGGAGTACCTCGAGGAGGTCGCCACGCTCTCGCACCTGCTGCGCCGCGAGGGCGTCGTGGACGCGATCCTCGAGGCGGAGACCGCGGAGGAGATCGCCGGGCTCGAGCCGGTCCGGAGGGCGCCGCGGGTGCAGAAGCTCTCGGTGGTGGACGTGATGGAGCCCGCCGCCCAGAGGGTCTACGCCGACATGGGCCTCGAGGAGGCCGCCCGCCTGATGATCCGGGGAGAGCACCCCGGGCTTCCCGTCGTGAACCGCAGGGACGAGATCGTCGGGATGATCAGCGAGAAGGACCTGATTCGCGCCTTCCTTCCAGGGTATCTCCGGGTCTTCGAGGGAGACGTGGAGGGGGCCGGGCGCGAGGGCGTCGGGAGGACGGTGAAGCAGGTGATGTCGCGCGCGGTGATGTGCCTGCCCACCGAGGCGTCGATCAGCGAGGCGGCGTCGATCATCGTGAACAAGAACGTGGACCCCCTCCCGCTGACGAAGGACGGCAAGTGGGTGGGCCTGATCAGCCGCCGCTCGCTGATCCGCAAGCTGCTGCAGTTCTGAACGAAGGAGTCGAGAATGGCGAAGGAACGAACCCTGGCCATCATCAAGCCCGACGCCGTCTCGAAGAACCTCGTCGGCAAGATCCTCGCCCACCTCGAGGAGGCCGGCTTCGAGATCCTCGAGATGCGGATGCAGCGCCTCTCGACCGCCGAGGCCCGGCGCTTCTACGAGGTGCACGCCGACCGCCCCTTCTACGAGAGCCTCGTCGACTTCATGACGAGCGGGCGGTGCGTGCCGATGGTGCTCGAGCGCGAGAACGCGATCGAGGCGCTTCGCGAGACGATCGGCGCCACCGATCCCGAGGAGGCGGAGGAGGGCACCGTGCGGGACCTGTACGCCGAGTCCGTGGAGCGCAACGCCATCCACGCCTCCGACAGCCCCGAGAACGCCGCCCGCGAGATCGAGTTCTTCTTCGGCGTTCCCGGGCCGCGGGACGTGGGAGAGCCGGAGGTATTCCCCTGATCCGGCTTTGCTGAACGGCCCGGGGACCGGTATTTTCCGGGGTCCATGTTCCTCGATCTGACCAAGCTCGACGAACGGGGTCGTCTCGAGGAACGGTTCGAGATCGGCCCGGACCACGAGGTGCTCGACGGGTTCCGGGCCGAGGTCCGTGAGCCGTTGGTTCTCGACGCCGAGCTCGTCAATCCCTCGGGCCGGACCTACGTCCTGAACGCGCGCCTGAGCGGCATCGCCTTCGCTCCGTGCCGACGGTGCCTCACCCCGGTGGGGATCCCGATCGATCATCAGTTTCGCGTCGTCTACCAGGAACCGCCGCGGGGCGAGGAGCCGGAGGGGGAGGACGACGAGGACGCCATCGCCTGGATCGATCGGGGCGCGACGAAGATCGAGATCGACCGGGCGGTTCGCGACCGCCTCTTCCTCGAGTCGGAGCGGTTTCCACTCTGCGACGAGGAGTGTGCGGGGTTGTGTCCCGTGTGCGGCGTCGACCGCAACGAGGAGGATTGCGATTGCGTGGTGGAGACCGTCGATGCGCGGTGGCAGGCGCTCGAGGAGTTTCGATCCGAGATGGGTGAATCCAGCTGATTCCACGAGGAGATACGACATGGCGGTACCGAAGAGAAAGACGAGCAAGAGCCGCAAGCGGAAGCGGCGCACGCACAAGAAGGCGACCGCTCCGACGGTCGGGAAGTGCGACAAGTGCCTCCAGCCGAAGCTTCCGCACCGGATCTGCCCCCACTGCGGGCACTACGCGGGGCGGCACGTGATCGACGTGGAGGAGTTCTGAGGCCTCTGTCCGGGTGACGGTGCGCGTCTCGCGGCGCGCCGGTGCGGGGAATCCGGGGACCAGAGCGTGCGGAGGCGCGATGCGGATCGTGGTGGACGCGATGGGGGGAGACCGGGGACCCGGCCCCGTGGTGCGGGGCGC
>JAWVZN010000062.1:0-13017 GCA_033722155.1 Gemmatimonadota bacterium
CCCGCATGCCCTCCGGAATCACGACCGAAAGTCCGCCACCGGCCTCCTCGCCCGCCAGCTTGGACCGGAGCAACGGCTCGTCCTCGCTCACCGGGGCCGTCACCCCCCGACCCACGACCTCTCGAACGTCACGTGCGAACGCCGACGACGCGGAGGAGGCGGGCCACTCCACGGTCTTCACGTCCTGGCGGCCGACGACGGACCCGGGCTGCAGCGCTCGCGCGGCCACCACGACCCGGGTCGTCGGCGGGGAGGAGGCGGTCTCGGTGGAGGCCCGATCCTGCAGCAACTCGAGGGTCAGGAATCCCGCGGCACCCCCACACACCACCGCCAGCGCCACTACCAGCCAGAGCTTGGTTCGCCTCATCGCCTCTCACTCTCCATCTGCATGAAGGATTTCCTCTACTCGTGTCGCATCGTGGCCGTGGTCGCGAGGGTCACCGTCCCCGGCACGTCCCCACCATCACCCAGGAGATCGACCACCGGACCTAGGAACTGGAATTCGAACGGATAGGAGATCCCGATATTCGTGGCCTCCCCCGTGGTCGCCTCCGCGCCCGTGATCGTGATCTCGGCCGTCGCCGGGTCCAGCGCCGCGTCGGCCAGATACGATTCGATCACCGCGAGAACGTCGTCCTCGTCGCTCGTGGCGAGCACCGCGACCCGCGCTCCCTCGCGAGCCGCATTGGTGAGGACCTGCGAAACGTTCCACGCCCGGCCGAACTCGAAGATCCCGATGATCAGCGCCAACAGAATCGGCAAGGCGATCGCGAGCTCGACCAGCGACTGGCCCCCGTCGCGGCGACCGTGCCTCCCGCCTCGCTGGCGGAATGCGGCCCCCGTCATGCCCACCACCCCGCCAGCGCCCCCAGCCCGATCGCGACACCGTAGGGAATCGCCAGCGCTCCCGGGGTCGCCAGGGTCCGCGCCGGTGGAGCGTGTCCGAACGGAACGGTCCTCCGGAGAAGGCGACCGCAGTGGACCAGCGTCTCCCGCAGACGGCCTCGCGCGGTGGCGAGCCCCACCGCCATCACGCCGCCTGCCAGCGCCGTCACCGTCAGCGCGACCGGCAGGGCCGCGAGCCCGAGGAACGCGCCGACCGCGGCGAGCAGCTTGGCGTCTCCGCCCCCGAGCCCTCCGGCGAGGACCAGGGGCAGGGCGATCAGGAGCCCCACCCCGGCGGCGGCGACCCCGTCGAGGAGCGGACCCCACCCTCCCAGAGCGCGGAGCCCGAGCGCCACGGCGACCCCGCCCACGGTGAAAGCGTCCGGGACGCGCCGCTCGCGCACGTCCCAGACGATCGAGCCCGCCACGAGCGCGAACAGCGCTACGGTGGCATACAGGTGGGTCATTCCCGCCCCCGAGAGCGAAATGCGAGCGTGGTTGCCGGGGCCCGGTCGCTCGAACCGGACCCCGGTTTCCACGACGAACCCGGCCGCCGGCTTATGGGACGATGGCCGCCGCGATGTCGTTGAAGACGGTCTGGATGTTCTGGCCCAGAAGCGTCACGGCCGCGATCACGACGATCGCGATGAGGGCGATCAGGAGGGCGTACTCGGCCAGGTCCTGACCGGACTCGTCGGTCCGAAGAGCATGAAGGAGGGTGTGCAGCATGTCTCTCTCCCCTGTTGACGTTGCTTTCCGATCAGCCGAAAGGCAGCTGATCCACGATTCCCTGGAACAGGCTCAGGAGCTGATCCCCCAGCACTGCCAGAGCGACGATCACGACCACGGCGATGAGCGAAACGAGGATACCGTATTCCACCAGGCTCTGCGCCGGATCCTGCGAGAGATCCGGAGCCCGCAGCCACTTCACCGGTATTGGACTGAGCCGTCCTTCGCGGGGAGAGTCCCGCACGGCGATCGATGGGAATTCGGTGTCCGGCTCACTCACCAACCCGCTGTCGCGTGTCGTACTTCATTCCGCTTCGGGTCTTTCCTTGAAGCGAATTCTCATGCTATGCCCTAATAGCAGAAATTGTCAACCGTCATGGTAGCACATTTCAATTTAAAAGACAGCAATTTCCACGATTTCGGAAAGGAAATCGGTCATAGGTATCGCGACACTGTGCGACCACATAGATGGTAGCAAATCCAGGCAGGAAAAAAAATAAAAAAGGGGAGGATCGGAACCAGTGGATCGGAGCGAGGAGATCGCCCGCTGCTCCAATTCCGTTCTGGGACGAGGCCGGAGCCCTATCCCTCGATTCCGTACTCCTTGATCTTGTTCAGGAGGGTCTTGTAGCTGACGTCCAGCTCCGCCGCGGCTTCCTTCTTGTTCCACTTCGCGCGATGGAGCGCCCGCTCGATCGCCCTCGTCTCGAGGACGGCGCTCGCCCGGTCCACCATCGTCTTCAGGGGAGTACCGGGCTCGAGAAGGAAGTCCCCGATCGGGGTCCCCTCCACCTGGGGCTGCTTGTTCCTCAGCTCGCGACGGACCGTCTCCTCGTCCTCCACGACGAGATAGCGCCGGATCACCCTTTCCAGCTCGCGGACGTTCCCGGGCCACGCGTAGGACTGGAGCAACGTGACGAAGCTGGACCGGAGGGTCTCGATCCTCGAACCGTAGAAGGACGCGTACTTGTTGAGGATGTGGTGGGCCAGAAGCGGGATGTCGTCCACCCTGTCACGGAGGGGAGGGATGTCGATCCGCACCGCCCCCCCCGTTCGGTCGTTCCACGCGGTCTCGAACGCTTCCAGCTCGTTCTCCGGCAGGGACGGCTGCTCGCTGCTCAGCACGAAACGGGGACCGGGACCGTCTTCCCCGCTCGGATGCTCCTCGTACCACTCCAGAAGCCGCAGACGAAGATGATCCGGGAGAAGCTCGATCCCGTGCAGGTACAGGGTGCCGTCCTCCACCCGCCACAGCTTCCCGCTCGGGTGCCGGTCGAACAGCTCCCTGGCGAGCGCTGAGCGCGGGATGGCGTAGGCGTTGAAGGAGATCATCGGCCGATCCCGGCGCCGGGAGAGGTTGTGGATCCTGTGAGCGAGCACCTCCTTTCCGACACCCTTCTCCCCCACCAGGATGATCGTCACCGAGGTGTCCGCCAGCCGCTCCAGTCTCTCGCGTACGTCCACCACCCGCTCGTCGACGCTGACGAGGAAATCGGGATGACCCCCGATCTCCCAGTACGACGTCGAGGCCGGCTCCATCTTCATGGTCACTGGCCGCGATTCGAACAGGTTTGCGGTTCCGTTGCCCATCGCACGAACGAAACGTGCAATCATTGTGCCACTCCATCCCGGAAGCCCTCAATCCGCTCCGCTCGAAGTCCATTTCAGGCGATCGCCGATCTGGGTGCCGCTTTCGGAAAGCGTGCCGGATGGCAACTCGAGGGCAGCCCGGGCATCGGGGTGAAACGGGGTTCTGGACCACGGCGACAGCCCGGGGTAGAGGGCGACGACGACCCCCTCGTCGTCGAGGAACGCCACGTCGATCGAGAAGGACATCCCGTACATGTGGACCCCCCGGCTGGGCACGAGCAGCAATCCCGATCCCGGTTCCAGCCGGGTTCGACCGAGCAATCCCCTCAACCGCGACCACCATCCGTCCGCCAGCTCCACCCGATCCCCCAGGGTGGTGCCGCGAGTCTCGTTGACGACCTTCAGGACCGCCATTTGCGAGACTCCACCATCCTTTCGCTCCTCAACTCTCCTCCGTCCGCAGCCGCAGGTGGATCGCCGCGCCCCCGGAGTCGAGCCGCTCCCACGCGATCTCGCCGCCCCACGCCTCCACGATCCGGCGGGTGATCGCGAGCCCGAGGCCGGTTCCGCCGGACTTGGTGGAGAAGGAGGGCTCGAAGAGGCGCTCCACCTCCTCCTGCGGGAAACCCACCCCTTCGTCGAGAACCGAGACCCGCGCCCAGCGGGGGTCGCCGGTCCAGTCCAGTACCACCTCGACCCGGCCCTCGCCGGCGGCCAGAACCGCGTCGCGGCTGTTCTGAAGCAGGTTCACGAGGATCCTCCGGAACCCCTCCGGCTCGCCCAGCAGCGGGCGGGGCTGCCCCTTCACCGAGAAGTGGTATTCGACACCCTCCTCTCCGGGAGCGAAGAGGGCCAGGGCGTCGCGCGCGATGTCGACCGCGTCGAAGGGCTCGAGCTCACCGGGGTGGGGCACGGCGAAGCGGGCGAAGCTTCCCGCGATCCGCTCCAGCCGATCGATCTCCGCCAGGATCAGCTCGAGGTTCTCGCGGAAGAGGCGCTCGAACCCGGGCGAGACGTCCTCCACCGTCCGCTCGAGGTGCTGGAGCGACAGCTTCATCGGGGTGAGGGGGTTCTTGATCTCGTGGGCCACCTGCCGGGCCATCTCGCCCCAGGCGAGCACGCGCTGGGACTGGACGTTCTCGGTGATGTCCTCGAAGGCCACGACCACGCCCCGCTCCTCCCCGCCGGCGTCCCGCAATCCCGTGCAGACGACGTGAAAGTGGCGCTCCTCCCCGTCGCGCCGGAGCACCAGGTCGCGATCGCCCCGCTCGCCGCAATCGAGCTCCCAGGCGACGACGCGCCAGAACTCCTCCGCGGCCCCGTCCCGCCTCCTCGCCAGGTCGCTCGCCGAGCGGGCCACCACCTCCTCGGGGGACTCCCCCAGCAGGGCGGCGGCGCGGTCGTTGATCAGGCGCACCCTCCCCTCCTCGTCGAGCGCCACCACCCCGGCCCCCACCGAGGCGAGGATCGCCTGCACCCGGGACTTCTCGCGCTCGAGCGCGCGCTGGCTCTCGCTCAGCCGCTCCCCCATCGCGTTGAACGCCCGCTGGAGCCGGCCGATCTCGTCCCGCCGCGCCGGCTCCGACAGACGATAGGAGAGGTTGCCGGCGGCGATCTGCCGCGTGCCGCGCTCCAGCTCCGAGAGCGGGCGGGCCATGAAGCGGGCGAGCCCCCACCCCACCACCAGCAGGAACACGATCGAGAAGGCGGAGAGCAGGAACACCCCCTCCCCGAGGCGCTGGAGCTCGACCCTCACCCGGTCCTCGCGGATCAGCAGGGGGGTCGCCAGCACGTACCCCTCCCGATCCCCCTCCACCGAGAGGGGGCGGTACGCCACGAGGAACGAGCGGTCGCCGAGCGCGGTTTCGTCGAACACCAGCGTCCGGCGATCGGAATGGATCCGGGCGTACACGCTCCCCTCCATGCGGTCGGCGAAGAGCCGGGAGGCGAAGATCTCGGGACGGCTCGAAGCCACCGTCCGACCCCGCCAGTACAGGACCAGGTCCTGCTGGAGAACGTCGGAGACCTCGCGCAGGCGCGCCTCGAGGGCGGTGGCCGTGCGCTCCTCCAGCGCCGGGCTCTCGACCAGGAGCCGACGGGCCGCGGTCAGCGCCTCGGCCGCCGCCGAGCGGGTGGCCTCCTCCAGCTCGAGCCGGGTCGCGCGGTAGCCGAGGACCGCGTAGAGGGCGAGCGGCACTGCGGCCACCGCCAGGAAGGCGAGCAGGAGCTGGACCCGGAAGGATCGCAGGGGATTCTCCGTCCGCAGCCGGGTCCACCACCGGATCCTGGAGCGCGGCGAGCCGGACCGCTCGAGAAAGCCGAGCGCCAGGCCGGCGAGGGCCCCCACCAGGGCGAAGACCGCCGCCGTCCGGGGGCCGGGCAACAGCGGATCGAGCGGCATCGCGAGCAGGATGCCCTCGTCCGGCCGCGCTCCCCCGGCTGGCGAGGGACGCACGCCCGTGACCAGGGTGCGGGGAGGAACCGTCTCGCCCGGCCCGAGCGTGGTGTAGCCGGGAAGGTCCGGCTCGAGCCCCGCGCCGGCCAGCAGATCGGTGAGGACGAACGCCGCACCGGGGGCCCGCTCCCGCAACTCGAGCGCCCCCGTGGTCATCGCCACCGCGGTCCCGATCCTCGCGCCGCCGCGCTGCACCGGCACCACCGCCCACCGGACCGGTCCGGTGCCCTGGGTTCCCTGCACCGCGATCTGCGCCGGCTCCACGGCCGCGGCGTAGCCGCGGGCCCGATCCACGAGGTCCCGGGCCGCCAGCGAGAAGCGGCTCACCACCCTCCCCCGCTCGTCGAACAGGTAGAGGCCGGTGGCGAAGTCGAGCTCGCTCAGCGGGCTCCGGCTCCACAGGCTCAGCGCGGCGTCGCGGTTCTCCCCGGCGATCGCCTCGGCCACGTCCGGCTCCTCCGAGAGGAACTCGACGGTGCGGCTCATCGTGTAGTCGAGCCACTGGCTCGACGCCCTGCCGATCCGCTGGGCCCGCTCCACCAGCAGCTCGTGGGCGGCCTCGACCCGGCCCACGGCGGCCAGCGGGAGGACCGAGAGCGCCCCGAGTGCGGCCGCGAGAAGTCCCAGCCGGATCGTGGCGGGCCCGAGCCCGTACCGGGTCCGCGCGAGCGCGGCCGCGAGCCACCCCGAGGCGGCGAGCGCCGCCGCGACCGGAAGGGCGATCTCGGTCCGGTGGCCCGCCATCGCCGCCTCGGGCACGCGCCAGGCGGCGAACGCCAGCGACGCCGCCACCGCGGCCACCAGCGCTCCGATCCATCCCGAGCCGGTCGGGGCGTCCACCACCCGTGCCACGATCGCGAAGACGATCACGGCCACGGCGGCGACCAACGCGAAGCCGAGGAGGACCATCAGCAGGGGGGGCGAGAAGAGCAGGGTCGGCGCGAAGAACTCCTCCGGGCTCATGCTCCCGAGGGCCCGCTCCAGCGCGGGGATCGTCAGCCGCGCCGTGCCGATCGACGCGATCCCCACGGTGAGGGCCCCGACCGCCCACCGGAGCCGGTTTTCCTCGCCGCTCTCCCTGGGCAGGAGGGCCCACGCGGTGAGCGCGAGCACGAGCACCAGCACCGCGGTCACCACCCAGTCGCCCGGGGAGCGGCTGGCCGGCCCGAAGGCGGTCGTCCCGAATCCGACCGGGCTGAACCACGCCTGGGGAAGCAGCCTGGCGAGGAAGCGGTTCTCGACCAGGAAGAGCCACGCGGCGGCCAGCACCGCGGCGCGGGAGCCGACCGCCAGGGCCCATCGCCCCCATCGCGACCCGATCGTCCGGCGCGGCCACGCACGCGCTTCGTGCCACAGGGCGCCCACCGACCACAGCAGCGGCCACACCAACAGCAGGGCCAGCAGGCGGGCTCGGCTCGCCCGCCTTTCGGACGCGTAGACGTCGAGCCGGAGACGGCGCGGCACGATCACGGCCGCCCCCGATCCCCGCGGTCCCGCCAGCGTGGTCCCGCCTACGGCGTCGTTCCCCCCGACCGGTCGAACCTCGAACTCGAGGTGGAGCCGCCGGCCGAGACGGGCCAGGAGCAGGTCTCTCTCCCCCACCTCCAGCGCGAGCGGCGACTCGAGCGCCCACACGTCCTTTACGATCACCCGGAAGGAGTCCCGTCCGACGATCCAGGGAACCCCGCTGTAGGCGATGGTGTGGCCGGCGGGCTTCCGCACCATCACGCCGGCGACGGCGGTGGAGACCGAGTCCGGCGGAAGGGTCTCGCCGCGGGGATCCCCCCACCAGGCGCGGAGATGCCCGGACGGGCCGTAGACCTCGATCCCGATGCCGTCCGGAATCCCCGCGGGAACCACCTCTCCGAGCGCCCGGAAGAGCGCGGGGTCGAGCGTCATCTCGCGGCCGGCGCGCGCGGCTCTCGCCTCCAACCCGCGGGCGACCCGCTCGGCGAGGGCACGATCCTGCCTCAGCCGGGTCCGGAGCTCCGCGGCGAGCCGGTCGGTGGCCTTCTCCTCCAGCTCGGCGATCTCGTCGGGCCCCGCCCGCGAGAGGTCACGGACCCTCCACGAGACGATCGTCCAACCGGAGAGGGCGACGAGGACCAGCGCCAGCGCGGTCCGGAGTCCCCATCGGGACGGACGCTCGGCGACGAGGGCCCACGTCGCGGCGGCGATTCCGGCCGCGGCGAGAGCGCCGCTCGTCGAATCGAGCCGGGCGCCGAAGAGCGCGGCGGCGACGACCGTGGCGCCGACCAGGGCGATCGCGGCGTTGCGCCTCAAGGCCTCCCCCGGCGAGGAAGATCGAAGAGAACGTGCGGGAACGACTCAATATACCGGAACGGCCCGGGAATGGTTCGGGCCGGAAAGGATCAGGAGGAGGAGCCGGCCATCCGCCGTGCGAGGGAGAAGGCGCCGGAGAGGAACCGATGCTTTCGGAGGGGATTGGACTCCCCGGTCGCCAGAGATGCGGCGTCGGTGGCGATCATCACGAGGGCGGTCACGCCGAGCCACACCTCGAGGAGGGACGCCTCCACGGCGACGAAGGCCGCCACCACCAGCACGTGCGGCATCAGGGCGAGCCACAGCCTGCGGGCGGCTCTCCCCTTCCGGCCCGACCCGCCGGCGCCCGGGCCGGGCGAGACCGCGAGGACCGGTCGGGCCAGCGCCGCCGCCACGCCCGCCACCAGGGTAGTGACGGCGTGCACCACGACGGCCGGCGAGAGCGCGGCCTCGACCCACACGCTCATCCCGGAGGGATCGCTCCCGTTCCGGTAGGCGCGCCTCTGCCACAGGTCGAACATCCGGTAGTGGCGCATCGCGTAGTCGCGCGCCGCGTTGATCTCCTGGATCCGCTCGGTGGCCTCCTGCTTCCTCTCGGGGTCGCAGACACGGTCGGGGTGGGCCCGGCCGGCCCGCCATCGGTAGGCGTTCCGGATGTCGTGCCGGGCCACGGGCGGGAACAGGCCGAGCACCTTGAGGGAGTCGCGGTAGCGGACCGCGTCGAAGCCCTCCCCCCGGTCGGCCGGGAGCGGGCGGCCCGAGGTCACTCCGGCGGCTCCTCTTCGCCCGCCACGGCGATCTCCGGCATGTCGAGGAAGTAGGAGCGGCAGGCGCGGTCGAGCAGCTCATCGGAGAGCTCGCCCTCGACGTTCAGGAAGCGCGCCGCGTCCATGAGATGGTCCAGGATGTCCCGCGGATGGCACGAGCGGGGCGGGATCCCGTACTCGCCGTAGTACTTCTGCCACACGTGCTCCACCGCCTCGGGTCGGTAGGCCACCTGTCGCGCCACGCACCCGCGCCGGAAGATCCGCTCGTACTGCTCCCGGTCGGGGTCGGGGACCAGGATCTTGTAATGGATCCGCCGCAGGAAGGCCTCGTCCACGAGATCGAGCGGGTCGAGGTTGGTGGCGAAGATCAGCAGGCAGTCGAAGGGAACCGGGAACTTGTGGCCCGTGTGGAGCGTGAGGAAGTCGACCCGCTTCTCCAGGGGCACGATCCACCGATTCAGCAGATCGCGCGGGCGCACGATCTGACGGCCGAAGTCGTCGATGATGAGGACGCCGCCGTTCGCTTTCACCTGGAACGGGGCCTGGTAGATCTTGGCGTGGGGGTCGAACTGGAGATCGAGCTGATCGAGGGTGAGCTCGCCGCCGGTGAAGACCACCGGCCGGGCCACCCGGGCGAAGCGCCGGTCGTAGCTCTCGACCGGCCGCAGCAACGCCGGCCCCTCTCCGCCGTTCCCCTCCGGGCCGTCGGGCTCGTCGGGCAGGGGGCGGTGGTAAACGGGATCGTGGACCACCATGACGTGACCGCCCACGTCCACCGCGTACGGAACGAACAGGTCGCCCCCGAGCATCCGGGCGATCGCCTCGGCCATCGTCGTCTTTCCGTTTCCGCTGTCCCCGTACAGGAACATCGACTTGGCCGAGTTGATCGCCGGGCCCATCTGCTCGAGCAGACCGTCGGACAGGACCAGGTGGCTGAATCCCGCCTCGATCCGCTCGAGCCCCAGACGGGCGTTGCGGATCGTTCCGGCCTTCACCCAGGCCCGGTACCGGGAGAGGGGGACCGGGGCGGGCCCCACGTACTGGCTCGCCTCCATCGCTTCCCTGGCCCGCTCGCGCCCCGCCGTGGTGATATCGAAAGTGTAGCCCCCTCGCCCGTGGCCGCGGGTGCCTCGCACCTCGACGAGCTGGCGGCGCTGGAGGTCCTGGAGCCTCTCGTCGAGGATACGGAAGGGGAGCCGGATCGCTTCGCGCAACCCCCGGCCGGTGCGGGAACCCTGCGCGTAGAGCGTCTTCAGGATCAGCTCCACCACCACCTCCTCCGACAGGCCGGTGTCGGCGAGGCTCTCGGGCGGCGGCGGGACGGGCGCCTCCCGGGGCTCCGTCCGGGGCCGGCCCGGGGCTGCGGGTCGCGCCTCGACGCTCACGACACCAATCCTTCCATCTGCGCGAGGATGTGGATGATCGCCGGCCCCAGGATCACGACGAACATCGCAGGGAAGATGAAGAGGACCAGCGGGAACACGAGCTTGATCGTCGTCTTCGCCGCCGCCTCCTCGGCTCGCTGGCGACGCTTCGTCCGCAGGGTGTCGGAGTGGACCCGCAGCGCGGTGGCGATCGAGGTGCCGAACCGGTCGGTCTGCACGAGCATCGCGGTGAGCGCCTTCAGATCCTCCACGCCGGTGCGATCGCCGAGGTTGCGGAGGGCCTCGTCGCGCGGCGTTCCCGCACGGATCTCGAAGTTCGTCAGCATCAGCTCCTCGCTCATGGTGGTGCTCACGTGCTCGATCTCGTCGGAGACCCGCACCAGCGCCTGGTTGAGGCCCAGGCCGGCCTCCACGCACACCACCAGCAGGTCGAGCGCGTCTGCGAGCGCCTTCTGGATCTCCTTCTGCCGCGTGCGGATCCTCCGCTTCACCGCGAAGCGGGGGATCACCCATCCCGTTATCGCTCCCACCGCGGTCGCGAACAGGATCACGCCGGGCCGCCCCGAGGCGACGTTCGCCGCGAAGAACCCCACCCCGCCGAGGCCGACCACGAACAGGGCCACGACCGCGTAGTAGACCGCCACCGCGCTCGAGCGGCGGTAGCCGGCCTGGACGAGCTGCCGCTCCACGTCGCTCCAGTCGGCGCGCTGCTTCGCGATCTTCTCCCCGAAGGCTTCCAGAAGCCCCTCGAGGCGCTCGCGCTTCTCCTGGCGGCGGCGGCGCTCGATCGCGTAGTGGCGGACCGCGCCCGACTGGAGCTCGTCCAGCCGGCGCGTGATCGCCCGCGAACGGGCGGGGACCAGCGCGAACAGGCCGTACACCAGCGACACGATGCTCGTCGTGACGAGGGCGGCGACGAGATAGGTCATCATGGGATCACACCTCGACGTCGATGATTCGGCGAATGACCAGGTATCCGAACACCTGCAGCACGGCCGCCACCGCGATCATGAGCCGTCCTACCGGCTCCGTGACCAGGACCGACATGTACTCGGGATTGAGCACGTAGATGAGAAATCCGATCGCGATCGGAAGCGCGGCCAGCAGGTAGCCGGTGAAGCGCCCCTGGGCGGTGTAGACGCGGACCTGCCGCTCGATCGTGAAGCGCTCGCGAATCGTGTACGAGATCTTGTCGAGGATCTCGGCCAGGTTGCCGCCCACCTCGCGCTGGATCAGGAGGGCGGTCACGAACAGACGCATGTCGAGCAGGTCGATCCGGTCCGCCAGCGCGAGCATCGAGTCCTCGAGGGGCAGGCCGAACTTCTGCTCCTCGAAGACGCGGCGGAACTCCCCGGCGATCGGCTCGGGGCTCTCGTCCGAGACCATCTGGAGCCCCGTAGAGAACGCGTGTCCGGCCCGGATCGCCCGTCCCAGCAGGTCGATCGCCTCCGGGAAGTGCTCCTCGAAGCGCTCCAGCCGCTTCTTCTTGCGCCGCTTCACCCACAGATACGGGAGCGTGGCGCCCATCGAGGCGGCCCCCAGGCCGACGATCGGGATCCGGAAGAGGACCATCGCGAACAGACCGAAGCCGACCGCGGCCCCCACGGTGACGAGCAGAAACGTCCCGGACCGCCACCCCACCTCCGCCTGGTCCAGCAGGATCTGGAGGTCCCGGACGTGGGGGAATCGGGCGACGATCGGGTCGAGCCACGCGATCTCCCCGGTCTCTTCGTCGCGGAAGAGATCGGCGAAGGGGTCGCCTCCCCCCTTCGAGCCTCCCTCGTCCGACATCTCGCTCAGGCGTCGGGCGATCTCTCTCTGGCGGCGCCGGTCCCGCCACCACTCCCACAGCAGCGCGATCGAGAGCACCGCCAGGGCCACGGAGGCGAAGGCCGCCGCCGCCGGCAGGACGTTCGGGGGGAGCTGGGCGAGGAGCTGCTCGATCACCGCTCGCCTCCCGCCGCGGCGAAGCCGAAGTCGGCGTCGGAGAACAGGCCGGCCGGAAGCTCGATGCCGGAGGCCCGGAGCCGCTCGGTGAAACGGGGCCGGATACCGGTGGATCGGAATCGGCCAAGCACGCGGCCCTCCTCGTCGATCCCCTGGCGCTCGAACTGGAAGATCTCCTGCATCGTGATCACCTCGCCCTCCATCCCCACGATCTCGGAGATCGAGGCCACCCGGCGGGAGCCGTCGGAGAGGCGCGTGATCTGGATCACCACGTCGATCGCCGCGGCCACCTGCTGGCGCATCGCCTTCTCGGGAAGCTTCAGGTTCGCCATCGAGATCATCGTCTCGAGGCGGCTGAGCGCGTCACGGGTGCTGTTGGCGTGGAGCGTGGTGAGCGAGCCGTCGTGGCCCGTGTTCATCGCCTGCAGCATGTCCACCGCCTCCGGGCCCCGCACCTCGCCCACGATGATCCGGTCGGGGCGCATCCGGAGCGCGTTGATCACCAGCTGCCGGGCCGTCACCTCCCCCTTCCCCTCCACGTTCGGCGGACGGGTCTCGAGCCGCGCCACGTGGGGCTGGCGCAGCTGGAGCTCGGCGGAGTCCTCGATCGTCACGATCCGCTCGTTCGCCGGGATCGAGCCCGACAGCACGTTGAGCAAGGTCGTCTTCCCCGCGCCCGTGCCGCCGGAGATCAGCACGTTGAGCCGCGCCTTCACCACCCCCTGGAGCAACTCGAGCATCGACGTGGTCAGGGTCTCCTTTTCGAGGAGGTCCGCGGAGGAGAGGGCGTCCTTCTTGAACTTCCGGATGGAGAGGTGGGGCCCGTCGATCGCGAGCGGCGGGATGATGGCGTTGACCCGGGAGCCGTCCTCGAGCCGGGCGTCGACCATCGGGCTCGAGTCGTCGATCCGGCGCCCGACCGCCGAGACGATCCGGTCGATCACCTGCATCAGGTGACGGTCGTCCTTGAAGCGGA
>JAWVZN010000063.1:0-12920 GCA_033722155.1 Gemmatimonadota bacterium
GCCTATTCGTGGATCTCGGTGACGACGCCGGCGCCGACGGTTCGGCCGCCCTCGCGGATGGCGAAGCGCAGCCCCTCGTCCATGGCCACCGGCGTGATCAGCTTGCCCCGGATCGTCACGTTGTCGCCCGGCATCACCATCTCCACGCCCTCGGGAAGCTCCACCGTGCCGGTCACGTCGGTGGTCCGGAAGTAGAACTGCGGGCGATACCCCTGGAAGAAGGGCGTGTGACGGCCCCCCTCCTCCTTCGTCAACACGTACACCTCGCCCTCGAACTCGGTGTGCGGCGTGATCGAGCCGGGCGCGGCGATCACCATGCCACGCTCCACCTCGTCCTTGTCCACTCCACGAAGCAACAGGCCGATGTTGTCGCCCGCCTGCGCCTCGTCGAGGAGCTTTCGGAACATCTCCACTCCCGTCGCCACCGTCTCGATGTCCGCGCCGAAGCCCACAAGCTCCACCGCCTCGCCCACCTTGATCGTGCCCGTCTCCACACGACCCGTCGCCACCGTACCACGACCGGTGATCGTGAACACGTCCTCCACCGGCATCAAGAACGGCTTGTCGAGATCACGCTCGGGCTCGGGAATGTACCCGTCGATCGCCTCCAGCAGATCGTCGATGCAGTCGGTCTCGGGAGCGTCGGGATCGCCGCTCTCCAACGCCTGCAACGCGCTGCCCGACACGATCGGAATCTCGTCGCCCGGAAAATCGTACTGGCTGAGAAGCTCGCGAACCTCCAGCTCCACCAGCTCCAACAACTCGGGATCGTCCACCATGTCCGTCTTGTTCAAAAACACCACGATGTAGGGCACACCCACCTGACGCGCCAACAGAATGTGCTCCCGCGTCTGCGGCATCGGACCGTCCGCCGCACTCACCACGAGAATCGCACCGTCCATCTGCGCCGCACCCGTGATCATGTTCTTCACGTAGTCGGCGTGACCCGGACAATCCACGTGCGCATAATGACGATCGTCCGTCTCGTACTCCACGTGCGCCGTCGCAATCGTGATCCCGCGGGCCTTCTCCTCCGGCGCCTTGTCGATCGAGTCGAACGGAACGAAATCGGCAAGACCACGCTTGTTCTGTACCTCCGTGATCGCCGCCGTCAACGTCGTCTTGCCATGATCCACATGACCGATCGTACCCACGTTCACGTGCGGCTTCGTACGCTCGAACTTCTGCTTGCTCATCGGTCCCTTCTCCCCGTCAGGTGCCCTGGACGCGGTTGATGATCTCCTCGGCCTTCTGCCTCGGAACTTCCTCGTAATGGCTGAACTGCATGGTGTAGACGGCCCGGCCCTGCGTGAGCGAGCGCAGGTTCGTGGCGTAGCCGAACATCTCCGCGAGCGGGACGTCGGCGCCGATCACCTGGGCGGAGCGCCGCGGGTGGATGCCGCCGATCTTGCCGCGCCGGCTCGAGAGGTCGCCCATGACGTCGCCCAGGTACTCCTCGGGCGTGACGACCTCCACGCTCATGATCGGCTCGAGCAGGACCGGATCCGCCTTGCGGGCGCCGTCCTTCAGCGCCATCGAGCCGGCGATCTTGAACGCCATCTCGCTCGAGTCGACCTCGTGGTGGCTGCCGTCGACCAGCTCCACCTTGACGTCCACCATCGGGTAGCCCGCGAGCACGCCGTTCTCCATCGCCTCGCGGACCCCGTTCTCCACCGACGGGATGAACTCCCGCGGGATCGATCCGCCCACGATCTGGTTGTCGAAGACGAACCCCGCGCCGGTGTCGTTGGGGCCGATCACGCACTTCACGTGGCCGTACTGGCCGCGCCCGCCCGACTGGCGGATGAACTTCCCCTCCACCTCGACCGAGCGGCGGATCGTCTCGCGATACGCCACCTGGGGCTTTCCGATGTTCGCCTCCACCCGGAACTCGCGCAGCAGGCGGTCCACGATGATCTCCAGGTGGAGCTCGCCCATCCCCGAGATGATCGTCTGGCCGGTCTCCTCGTCGGTGTGGACGCGGAAGGTGGGGTCCTCCTCCGAGAGCTTCTGGAGCGCCGCGGAGAGCTTCTCCTGGTCCGCCTGCGTCTTCGGCTCGATCGCCAGGTCGATCACGGGCTCGGGGAAGGTCATCGCCTCGAGCACGATCGGGCGCTCCTCGCTGCACAGCGTCTCGCCGGTGCCGGTGTCCTTGAGGCCGATCAGCGCGGCGATGTCGCCGGTGTACAGCTCGTCTCTCTGCTCGCGCTTGTTCGCGTGCATCTGGAGGATCCGGCCCACCCGCTCCTTCTTGTCCTTGTTGGCGTTCCACACGTAGGAGCCCGACTCGAGCACGCCCGAGTACACCCGGACGAAGGTGAGCTTCCCGACGTGGGGGTCGGTGGCGACCTTGAACGCCAGCGCCGCGAAGGGGCCGTCGTCGTCGGGGGGGCGCGTCACCTCGTCGTCCACGTGCGGGTGGTGGCCCTTGACGGGGGGCACGTCGAGCGGGCTGGGGAGGTACTCCACGACCGCGTCGAGCAGTGGCTGGACCCCCTTGTTCTTGAACGCCGAGCCGCACAGCACCGGCGTGATCCCCACCTTGACCGTGGCCGCCCGCACCGCGTGGCGCACCTCGTCGTCGGTGAGCTCCTCGCCCTCGAGGTACTTCTCGATCAGCTCGTCGTCGTACTCGACGGCCGCCTCGATCAGGTTCTCGCGGAGCTCCTCGACCTGCTCGGCGTAGGCGGCGGGGACCTCGTGGCGCTCGAACCTGGCGCCGAGCGACTCGTCGTCCCACACCAGCGCCTCGCGCGCGATGACGTCGACGACGCCGTTGAACATGTCGCCCTCGCCCATCGGGATCTGGATCGGGAACGCCTTCGCGCCGAGCCGCTCCCGCATCATCTCGACGGCGGCGAAGAAGTCGGCCCCGACCCGGTCCATCTTGTTCACGAACGCGATCCGCGGAACGCCGTACTTGTCGGCCTGCCGCCACACCGTCTCCGACTGCGGCTCCACGCCCCCGACCGCGCAGAACAGGGCGATCGAGCCGTCGAGCACGCGCAGGCTCCGCTCCACCTCGACGGTGAAGTCCACGTGGCCCGGCGTGTCGATGATGTTGATCCGGTGGTCCCGCCAGTAGCAGGTGGTGGCGGCCGAGGTGATCGTGATGCCGCGCTCCTGCTCCTGCTCCATCCAGTCCATCGTCGCGGTTCCCTCGTGGACCTCGCCGATCTTGTGGCTGCGGCCCGTGTAGTAGAGGATCCGCTCCGTGGTGGTGGTCTTCCCGGCATCGATGTGCGCCATGATGCCGATGTTCCGGAGATCTTCGAGGGCCGTCTGTCTCGCCATTCTTCTCTGTCCTCTATCGCGTATGATCCATCGTCTCGTATCGCGCGCCCCACGCCGCGCGAGGCGCGCCGGAGGCGGGACGGCCCGGGCGCACGGCCCGAACCGGTCGCGTATCGCATGATCTCTATCTTGGAGCCCGCTCCCGGGCCGCCACAGGCGCTCCCGGTGCGGGGCTGAAGGATTCGCTGGACGCGCCAGCGGGCCGCCGACCCGATCCGGGCCGGGGCCGTCAACGCCTTCCTGGGATTACCAGCGGTAGTGCGCGAACGCCTTGTTCGCCTCCGCCATCCGGAGGACCTCCTCCTTGCGGCGGATCGTCGCCCCCTCGTTCTTCGAGGCGGCGATCAGCTCGTTGGCGAGCCGCTGGCTCATCGACTTCTCGCCGCGACGGCGGGTGAAGTCGATGAGCCACCGCATGGCCAGCGCCACCTGTCGATCGGGCCGAACCTCGCTCGGCACCTGGTAGGTGGCTCCGCCGACCCGGCGGGACTTCACCTCGAGCTGGGGCCTCGCGTTCTGGATCGCCTGCCGGAACACCTGCATGCCCGGCTGGCCGGTCGAGGCCTCGATGTTCTCCAGCGCGCCGTAGAAGATCTTCTCGGAGAGGCCCTTCTTGCCGTCCACCATCAGGTTGTTGATGAACTTGGCGGCCTGCTTGTCCCCGTATTTCGGGTCCCCGGGGATCTCCCGCTTCTCGGCTCGCGATCGACGGCTCATGCTACCTCGGCTTCTTGGCGCCGTACTTCGAGCGCCCCTGCTTGCGGTCCTCGACGCCCGAGGCGTCCAGCGTGCCGCGGATGATGTGGTAGCGCACGCCCGGCAGGTCCTTCACCCGGCCGCCCCGGATCAGGACGATCGAGTGCTCCTGCAGGTTGTGCCCCTCGCCCGGGATGTACGCGGTCACCTCGTAACCGTTGGTGAGCCGCACGCGGGCGACCTTCCTGAGCGCCGAGTTCGGCTTCTTCGGCGTCGTCGTGTACACGCGGGTGCAGACGCCCCGGCGCTGCGGGCACTCGGTGAGCGCCGGCGAGCTCGTCTTCTTCTTCTCCTGCTTCCGCCCCTTGCGGACGAGCTGGTTGATCGTCGGCACGCGCGTGTCCCTCTGTTCCAGTGAATGGTTCCAGCATAACAAGCGGCCGGGCGCGCACGCTCCGGCCGCCTCGAAAATCAGAGACTTAGAAATATAGGGGTGAGCGGAGGATCGTCAAGGCGGGGGCCGGCCCTGCGCCGGCCCGGTCCGGAGTGTTCGGAGACCTCGTTGTCGCGCCCCTCGGCGCGCCGCGAGGCGCCACCGATCGCCCCCTCAGTAGGGTCCCTGCCTCCCCCGGAACGTCATCAGGACTTCGTATATCTCCCGACAGACCCGCGATCCCCCCGGATCGAAGTGGTCCCGCACCATCTCGTCGTCCATGAAGGGATCGCCGTTCGAATCGAAGAAGAAGGTCCCAAGCACGCTGGTCTCGATCGTGAAACCGTTGCCCAGAAGCGTGGACCCGGATCCCTCGAACCGGCCGGTCGAGGGCCCCTCGTACGGGCCCTGGACGTCGACGTCGGGGTCGAGGTTCTCGATTCTCATCTGACCGGTGTCCTCGTCGTGCGTGACCCGCGCGTTCTCTTGATTCACGAGCGACGGGGGACAGCTCCCCTGGGTACCGATGCGGCTCAGGTCCCCAAAGTAGATCCCGACGGCCTGCTGGCCGGTCGGGTGCTCGGCCGGAGTCTGCTGGGGCGGCAGCCAGGTCAGCGAGGTCGAGAAGACCTGCTCCGCGAAGTTCGGGTTGGCGGCGCCCGTCTTGTCACGGGCCGTGTCGAAGCCTCGCAGGCGGCCACAGTAGGTCGCCGTGACCGGGCTGTCGCCGGTGTTCCCGTTGAACGCATCGAAGGAGAGGTCGTAGGTGGCCTGGAGCTGGAAGGAGTTCTGCGAGACCTGGCCGCCCTCGGTGCCCTGGGGCCACAGCTCGTCGTCGTCGGTCCCGCACTCCTCGTCCGATCCGGGCTTGGCGACCTTGAACTCGCCACCTCCGAAGTTGGGATCGTCGAACGACCCGGAGAGACGGAAGGTGAAGGAGGATTCGCCGGTCTCGACGGGACCGCTGGGAAAGAACTCGTCGACCTGGATCGCCGGGGCGATCGGATCGTAGAAGAAGTCGAACGTGGTCGAGGCGACGTTGCCGGCGAGGTCGGGCACCGTGACGTCGATCGCGGTGGGGCCCTGACCGCCCGACAGGAGGCTTCCCAGCGGGCTGACGTCCACGCTGAACATGGACCCGTCGCGGGTGACGTCGAACGAGAACCCGTTCATCGTGGCGGTCACGCCGGCGGCGTCCACCCCGGAGCCGGGGAACCCGTCCACCGGCGGATCCTCCGCGGTGAACATGAGCCCCCGCTCGTCGTGGAACACGTCGACGCTCGCCGGCGGCTGCTTGTTCGTGATCTGCGGCGCGATCATATCGGGGGGCCGCAGCAGGGCCTCGGTGGGAGACCAGTGGTCCCGCTCCTTCTTCCAGCAGCCCGAGGCGGTGACGGAGCCGAGCAGCACGAACAGCAGGACGAGGCGCAGCACGGTTCTCATCGGCCACCTCCGTTCGGATGGGGCGTCCACTCCAGGCCGAGCCGGAGAGAGACGATGTTCGAGTCCGCGTCTTCGCTCCCTCCTCCGGTGCTGAACCCGGCCCTGGATTTCACGTACAGGTCGTCTCGAAGCGGATAGCGCGCCCCGACGCGTCCGAGCACGTTCCAGTTTCCGTCCTCCCGGTCGATCCGCACGGGCTCCAGGGTAATCGTCCTCCCGTCGATCGTGGTGTAGTTGTAGACGTACTGGGGGCCGACGACGAAATCGAGCCACGGCTTCGGTTCCAGACGGACGAAGGGAGTGAGGGCCAGGAAATCGGTCTCGGCCACCACGCTTCCGCCGGAGAAGGTCCGCTCGACGTCCTCGTTCATCCCGTAGGCGACGTCGACGCCGATCCCGACCGGCCACCCGGGGTGACGATAGCCGATCTCCCCGAAGAACCCGTAGGCCCACGGCCCGGTGTCGCACGGACCGTCGCCCAGCTGCTCGGAGCAGGCGACGTCCTCCCAGTTCGCGAAGTAGGAGAGCTCGACTCCGGCGTCGAGCCTCCAGCGATCGTAGGCTTCGGCCTGCGGGCGGCGTAACGGCCGGGACACCGTGGACACCCGGCCGGTGGTGATGTCGACGATCACGGGTCCGTCACCGACGACGAAGAACCCCTTCTCCTCGCACTCGCAATCCTCGCCGGCTCCGGCGTCCTCGTCCATGCACGCCTCGCGACCCGTCTCGCCCTCGGCGAGGCTTTTCTGCGGGATCAGCACGATCTCGACCGTGCCCTCCTCCGTGCAGCGCCGGAGCCACACCTCCACCCGGTCCCCCTTGCCGAGGTCCAGCACCGACATGTCGAACGCGACCCGTCCGCCCGCGTCGGTGGTCCCGACGGGGTCCCCGTCGCCGTCCCGGACGGTCACGTCCTCCACCGGCTTGCCGTCGTCGAGGACCTCCATCACGAATTCCTGCCCCGCTGCGGGAGCGGCCAGGAAGAGCACCGCGGCGATCCCCGCGACGAACGAGCGGAGTGTCATGCGTTCTCCTTTCATCGGGTTGCCTCTTCGAGAACCCGCGAGACGTCACGCCAGCGTCGCTCGGCGCTCGTCCGCACGATGTCGGCGATCTCGTCGGACCACTGCCGTCCGGCCCGCTCGACGTTCTCCCTCGTGTGCTCGAGGAACGCGTCGACGAACCCGTCGGCGTCGAACTCCTTCTCCAGGGTCCACACCGCCCACTGGCGGATCGAGTGGAAGTAGCTCCCGGGATCGGTGTCGGGGTTCAAAAGCCCTGCCTCGTGGAGCTCGCGCGCGGCCTCGAGCGCGCGGGCCGCGGGAGCGAACGCCTGCTGCGCCGCGCGGCCCGCCACCCGGAACACCGTCCCCGCGGGCGGCGCGGCCGCAGCGAACTCGAGGCAGTAGAACGCGACCGTCTCGCGCTCGTGCGTCCCCTCGATCTCCGCCAGCTCCCGCTCGAAGCGGGCCCGGTCGGCCGCCGTGGCGGCCACCGGCTCGAGCGCCAGATACCCTTCCAGCGGAACCGGGCCGTCCGGCGGATGGACGACCTGCAGTTCCATCACCTCCCCGGTCGAGCCCCCCGTCGCGACGAAGTAGAGCAGGGGGGGCTCGTCGTCGAGCGCCACCCCGCCGCCGGGCGCGTACCGATCCTCCAGGAGGGCCCGGCGTTCATCCATTCCGATCCGGACCTCGACCCCACCCCCCTGGGTCCCGTGCGCGTCGGGCGCGCCCCGGACGAAGCCCGGATTCAGGTCGGACAAGGGGTAGTTTCCCAGCCTGTATCTTCCGATGATCTCCAACCCCTGGTACTCACGATCCAGGGCTTCGGCCTCGGCGATCCGGTTTCGCCGGGACTCGTCGTCCCCACCGAGAACCACGTGCCATCCCCCGTCGTGGATGTCCATAAGGAGCCCGGAGCGGATCGACTGGGAGGAGACCGAGATATACGTGCGGCAGTCCTCCGGCCCGGGCGTCCGCGGCGTGAGCCGGCCGTCACGCCCCGGGACGAAGCCGCCGATCAGCCCGTCGAACCCGGGGCAGACGCCGGTCTCGAAGTGGTCCAGGTCGAGGATCAGGGTGTCGGAAACACCGTTCCCGTCGAAGTCCGGGAACGGGGCCCCGTCCCCGATCGCCGCCGGATGGCTCTCGACGCCCTGCGGCCCGGGACCGCCGAAACCGCCCACGAGGAAGCCCCCCTGGGCGAGCACGCCGCTGCCGGGAGGGGGATCGACGATGTCGACGAACAAGGGGGCCGGATCGAGCACGCCGATCCCGGTTCCGAGCTGCTCGGCGAACTGGGCGAAGCTCGCCCGAAGGAGCGTCCTCCGCTCCTCCCCGAGCGCGTAGGTGATGCCGATCCGGGGGGCGAAGCTCTCCCACTCGAAGCCCCCGGTCTCGCGGTCGAGGACCGGAGTCCGGATCTCGGGGAGCAGGAAGCTGCCACCTTCGTCCCCGTCACGGCCGTCCGGCAGACCCGTGTAGGAGCTGTCGAACGGGAGCGCCCCCTGGTCGTTGAACACGATGCGATTCGGATCGACGCGATGGTACGGACTCCAGATCCAGATCCCGTCCTCGACGAGCTGCTCTCCGAGCCCCGTGCCGAAACCGTACCCGTCCCCCGACTGGCCGCCCCTCATCCAACCGAAGCCACCGCCCTGGAGCTGGTCGGAGGGCCCGGGGTCGGGATCGGAGTGGAGGTCGTCGTACCGATATTCCAGGTCGAAGGACCACTTATCGTTCAACCGCCAGCGATCGTTCACATAAACGCTCTCCCGGCTCAAGCAGTCCAGGCGGCTCATGGCGGGATCCGGGATCAGCCTCCCGCCCCCCTCGCCCTCGTCATCGATCTCCAGGAACGTCCCGAGGAGACCCGGGCAGAAAAACTCGAGGTCGGAAAGCTGGATGAAGACGGTGTCGTCCCGACCGTCGGCGTTGACGTCGACGGGGGACGGTTGCCCCGGCGGAGGATCGAATCCATCGATCTGAGTCCAGAGGAAGCCAGCGGCGCGGCGGACGATGCGGGGAGGCTGGATGTCCACGAGTTGGTCCCGGCCCGGCTCGGGATCCGGCGGAACGGCCTGGAAGCCGCCCCCTACGTAGCTGGAGAGACCGGTGAGGAAGAAGCTGGTCGAGAATACGTGGGTGTCCTCGAGCTTGAAGATCTCGGTCGGACCCTCCTGGTCCCACGTCGTCTCGATCCGTTCCTTCTCCGTAGCCGGCAGGACCTGGCCCAGGTCGATCGGGAAGACCCCGTTTCCCCCCCCGAACAGGTGGGTAGGCTCGAGGAGCGACCAGTCGAAGTCGATCAGGGTCAGGCCCGGTCCCCCGCTACAGGGAGGGACGTCCACGATCCGGGTCTCGTCCACGCCGTCGCCGTTCAGGTCGATCGGGAACCCCTCGCCCCGAGCGGTGAAGTGGAACGGGGAGTGGAAGCCGAACGCCATCCCGCCTCCGCTCGGCAGGCCGTCGAAGTCGGGGATCGGGTTCCCGTCTGCGCCGAAGATCCACAGCCTGTCGAGACAGATCGTTCCACCCTGCTCCCCCAGGTTGATGTCGACCAGGGCGTCTCCCTCGGCGAACGATCCGGGAGGGTCGACGGAGTCGTAATCGCCCCACAGGGCGTCGTCGTTCGAAAGGTATCGGCCCGAGGTCCGCCACTCGTTCGACCCGCGCCTGGTGACCAGATTCAGGGTCACCCCCCGGGTCGCCTGATCGACGTCCGTGCCGCCGGTCGACACCTGGAACTCCTCGAACATGTCGAAGTTGTAATAGGTGGGGGAGGAGCCGGCGCTCGCCACGTCGGTGATAACGACCACGTCGACTGAATAGCCTGAATAGCGGACGGAGCCGTCTCCTACACGTCCCGGCTGCCGCCCCGACTCGTTCCCGCCGACGTTGATCCGGTCGGAGATCACGCCCCGCGTCTCCTCGAGCAGCACCCAGGGGTCGCGCTCGGTGGGGATCTGGTCGACGATCTCCATGTCGGAGATCGTGCTACGGTTGATCTTCCTCTCGTCGAGGAGCGGGCTCTCCGTGGTCACCGTGGTCACGTCCTCGGCCGCCGGCGAGAGAGCCGCCTCGAGCATCGTACCCATCCTCTCGCGGACCCTTACGGACGGATATTTCACGGTCGAGAACCCGTCGAGCTGGGCGGTGAGCTCGTAGGAGCCCGCATCGACTCCCAAGAACCGGAACCGTCCCTGTGCGTCGGTAAACCGGGTCTTCGGAGGACCGTTTCCCGTAAGGGTCATTCGCACCCCCGGGAGGGGCTCACCCTGGGTGTCGGTCACGGTGCCCCGGATGTCCCCGGTCTGCCTCTGGGCCAGTCCGGGTGCGGGGAGCAGCAGAAAGAGGGCGTAGAGCCCCCCGAGCAAGAGGAGAACGGCCGTGGAGCCGCCGGCCACGGGGGACGTTCGCGTGTCGGTCATCCGTACGGAATTCGTCCCAGCATATCCGACCGCCGGCGAAGCTGTCAATCCCGGGACGCTCCGGCTCCCTCAGGGCGCGTAGACGACCGAGAAGCTCCACTGGTCCATGGCCGCCTCGACCCTCTCCTCGTCGGCGTCAGTGTCCGCCTCCAGCCCCAGATGGACGTACCCGAGGCGGGCGGCCACGGCGTCGGTGACCTCCACCTGGAAGAAGCCCTGGGGCATGAGCCGCCATTCCGATCCCTTCTCCCGGAGAGCGTTCTCGAACACGGTCCTCCCCGCCTGCCGAATCCGGAAGGAGCCGCCCGACTCCTCGCTTGCGTAGGCGGCGCCCACGATGGCGCCGATCTCGACCCGGGGGTGGACCCGCCAGGAACCCTCGACGTAGGGGGCGATCACCCAGGGGTCGAAAAAGCCCGCCAGGGTCCCCACCGCGCCGGGGGAATCGGGGAAGGTGACCTCCTGCGCCAGCGAGACCTCCGGCAGGTCCCGCACCGTCACGCCGAAGCCCACCCAGTCGGTCAGCCTCATCTCCACGAACGCGTGGATCCCCACGCCCGACTCGTCGACGTCGCACGGACGGGCCCGCATCGTCGGGGTGCTCGTGAGGCACGCATTCTCGAGGTCCCAGGCCGTGTAGCCCGCTCCTCCCCCCAGCCGGATCCGGTGGTACCAGGCCCCGTCCGCGTCCGGAGCCGTGCCGATCGTCTCCTGGGCCACGGCGGGCACCGCGAGGAGCAGCAGGGAGACGAAGACGATCATCCGGCCGGAAATCGTCATGGGGTTCCTTCGGCTCCCTCTTCTCTCCCGGAAAAAAGTGAGGGCGCGCCCCGTTGCGGGACGCACCCTCGGGACCGGCGGTGGCGGGTACCGCCGGCGTAGGTCTTCGGGGATCGGGCCTCAGTCCGCGGTGGCCTCGGCCTCTACCTCCTCGGCCTCTTCCTCCCCCCCGGCTTCGGCCTCGGCCAGCGCTTCCGCCTCGGCGGCGGCGCGCTCGGCGGCCGCCTTCCGGGCGGCCCTGGCCTCCTCCTCGGCCTCGGCGGCCATCTCCTCGAGCTTGGGCAGCGGGAACTCGACCACGCTGTAGCGCAGCTGGCCGGTGCCGGCCGGGATCAGGTGGCCGATGATGATGTTCTCCTTCAGCCCCTGCAGCTCGTCGCGCTTGCCGGAGAGCGCCGCCTCGGTGAGCACCCGGGTGGTCTCCTGGAAGCTCGCCGCGGAGATGAAGCTCTCGGTGGTGAGAGCCGCCTTGGTGATCCCGAGCAGCAGGGGCTCGGAGGTGGCCGGCTCGAGGCCGCTCTTCAGCGCCTCCTCGTTCTTCTGCCGGAAGACGACCTTGTCCACGTTCTCCCCCTCCAGCAGGTCGGTGTCGCCGGGGTCCACGATCTTCACCTTCTGCAGCATCTGGCGCACGATCACGCCGATGTGCTTGTCGTGGATCTTCACCCCCTGGAGCCGGTACACCTCCTGGATCTCGTTCAGCAGGTACTCCTGCACCTCGCGGGGGCCCTTGATGCTCAGGATGTCGTGCGGGTTGACCGGGCCCTCGCACAGCCGGTCGCCGGCCCGCACCGTGTCGCCCTCGTGGACGCGAAGGTGCTTGCCGTGGGGCACCAGGTACTCGCGGGGGTCGCCCGTCTCCGGGGTGACGATCAGCTTGCGGTTGCCGCGGACGATCTTGCCGAACTCCACCTCGCCGTCGATCTCGGTGATGACGGCCGGGTCCTTCGGCTTTCTCGCCTCGAACAGCTCGGCCACCCGGGGAAGCCCGCCCGTGATGTCGCGGGTCTTGTACACCTCGCGGCTGATCTTCACGAGGGTCTCGCCGGCCTCGACCTCCTGCCCGTCGCGAACCAGCAGGTGCGCCCCGGTGGGAATGATGAAGTCGCGGATCTTCTCGCCGTCGCCGCCCTCGATCGTGATCCGGGGGTGGAGCGCCTTGTCGCGGTCCTCCACGATCACCCGCTGGCGCAGGCCCGTCGACTCGTCGAGCTCCTCCCGCACCGTGAGCTCCTCGACGATGTCGTGGAACCGGACCGTACCGGGCTTGTCGGTGAGGATCGGCGTCGAGTACGGATCCCACTCGAAGAGCAGGTCGTCGTCCTCGATCTCCTGCTCGTCCTCCACCCGGATGAAGGCGCCGTAGGGAACGGTGAGCCGGCTCCGGATCCGCCCCTCGGTGTCCTTCACCAGGAGCTGGCCCTCGCGGCCGGTGATGATCTTCTCGCCCTCGGGCGTCTCGACCGTGTCGATCCGGTCGTACTCCACCTCGCCGGCGATCGTCGCCGTCTTCCGCGACTGGGCCGCGATCCGGCTGGCGGTGCCGCCGATGTGGAAGGTCCGGAGCGTGAGCTGGGTTCCGGGCTCGCCGATCGACTGGGCGGCGATGATCCCCACCGCCTCGCCCTGGTCCACCGGCTCGAGCGTGGCGAGGTTGCGGCCGTAGCACTTCTGGCAGATGCCGCGGCGGGCCTCGCAGGTGAGCACCGAGCGGATCTTCACCTTCTCGATCCCGGCGTCCTCGATCGCCTGGGCGGCGAAGTCGGTGATCTCCTCGCCCGCAACCACCAGCGTCTCGCCGCTGATCGGATCGAGCACGTCGTCGAGCGCGACCGACCCGAC
>JAWVZN010000064.1:0-12401 GCA_033722155.1 Gemmatimonadota bacterium
CCCTGGGGGATCAGCGTGCGGTGGCCGCCGAGCAGCCGCTCGAGGGGCCGCCGGGCGGCCTGGGGCGTGAACGCGACCACCGCCTCTCCGCCGAAGGCCTCGGCGGCCGCGAGGGTGTCCTGGAGGAGCGCCCGGTACAGGTCCGCCGCCTCGCGGGAGTGGAGCGCGGGGGTGAGCCGGGTCTTCACCTTTCCCGGCTCGGGCGACTTCGCGAAGATCGCGACGACGGGCGCTGGCCGATCGCGGCGGTTCATCGCCGGGAAAGCTAGCCGGTGGGCGGCCGCCCCGCAGTCGCGCCGCCGGCCCCCCCTCAGATTCCGATCAGGTTCCGTGCTCGGGAACCAATCGAACGAATCCGCGAAGTGATGTCTTCGAATTCCCGCATCAACCGCCTCGATTGTTGGGCGGCCCACACGGCATCGAGGGAACGGTTCACGAGCCTCTGCGGTAATCCGCCTCCACCGGCGTCCACCGGGGAGTAACCGAGCTTCACCAGTTCATCCCCGGCGATCCAGTTGAACCGGCGATGGCGGTCGGGACTCCAATCTTTCCATCTATCGAGCGGGTTGAACTCGGTCGCCCTTTCGATCGGTTCCCAGTGCATGCGTTCCTCCCCGCCGCGATACGTCGACGAGCCATATACCGACAGGTTGTTGGCGCGGTCGAAGTCGTAGTGATCCGCGGACAGACCGACGAAGCTCAGGATATCGGACATCACGGTCCCGGTCTCCTGAAAGAGGTCTTCATATCGAACGATGCGGTAGTTTTCATACCGGTCGAGATTCTGCTCGTCGAACCTCTTGATCGTGCGAGCCCCATCGGCCCATTTCCTGCTCGCGGTCTCGAAGTCCCAATCGAACGACCGCATCCCCGACTCGACGACGGAGCGGCCGTCCCGCACGATGATCAACAACCTGCCCGTCGGGAACAAGCGAGAAAAGAGATCGATGTTCTTGACCCGCGGAGTCTTGCTCACGAGCACCCGTCCGGACCCGGCCCGATGGTTCAGAAAGCGGAGGATCGCGTTCCCGAATTCGGCCGTGAGTTCGTTCTTGTCGTCTGGTCGGACCCCCCAGCGCTCTCGCCATTGTCGGTTTACCGACTGGACGTAACCGAGGAGCTTGTGGCTGTGAAAAAGGAAGTAATCCTCATAGATCGTTTCCGGTACTTTTACATCGGGGTGCAACTTCAAAAGATTGTAGAGAAAGTTCGTTCCGCTCCGCTGGAGGATGCCGAGAACGAAGACGGAGTTCACACTGTCGCTCATACTTGTTTGTGAGTTAAGCAAGAATCACACCGCGTCCTCGGCGGCCGCACGGGGCTCACGGGATCCATGGAGACCGCAGGCCCCACAGATCGCGACGCCGCTGCTTCCGGAACACCTCGTCGTCCAGCTTCAGACGGCCTCCGCCGGGCGTGTCGACGGCCTCGAAGGCCTCCACGAGCTTCTCGAACGCGATCCTGGCCGCCTCCAGGCGAATCGGAAAGGGATGAGAGCTCGGCACTTCGACCATCGGATTGGTGTTGATCTCGTACACCTCGACCCGCCCCTCGACCAGGCCGAAGTCGGCTCGCCCGTATTCGATCTCCCCGGCCTCGAACGCCGGCCACAACTCGTCCTCGTAGCGATTCGTCACGACGATCTCGTGTTCGTCCCGATAGAGCTCCTCCCCCGCCAGCCCGCGCTTACCGTCCTTGGCGGCCCACTGGTCGTCGTGCACGCTGATGGTGGGGACGAGGCGTTCCCCGACACGGAACGCGCCCAGCTTCCGGAAGATCCCCTCCTTCACCGGCTCGGCGCGATACTCCACCAGGATCATCTCCCTGCGGGGGACCCCCCGCTCCAGAGCGTCCTCGACCGCGACGCGGGCCTCCTCCACGTCGTGCAACAGATCCGTGAGCGGCCCCCGATGGGCCGATGCCGTACGCAGGAAAGCGGGAAACCGTACCGAGTCGAGGCCTTCCTCGACGCGCCACACGTCGAAGCGGTTCAGCCCCCGGGCGTGAAGGGTCTTGAGAAGGCCATAGCGTTGACGGACCCGGGCGGGATCGTTCAGAACCGTGACGCCCGCGCGGGAGAGGCTTCGGTGCAGCCGGGCGGCGAGCTCGAGCTGCCAGAAGTCGAGTCGATCCAGATCGGAGAAGATGTACGTGGCTCGATGGAGGCGGAGGGAGTTCCACGTTCGATGGTACGAGCGAATTTTGAGATCGAACCGTCCGGTGTCTTTCAGCTCCCGGTGCGTGTACCTGTGTGCCCGGGAAACGAGGAATACGATCATCCGGGGGTCGCGGCGGCATCCATGTACTCGCGGGCGCGCTCCATCAGGCCGCCCCCGAGCTCGCTCAGGTCGCCGTGCTCGGCGACCACGCCGTAGCCCGCCTCGAAGTTCCTCCGATCCTCCTCACACGCCTCGAGCGCCCGGGCCCTGGCCTTCTCGGACGGGAGGTCCGACTCGGCCACGCGGGACATCGCATAGTGCATGCGTGCCGAGACGAAGGTGGCGTGGTAGATCCCGTCCATCGGACGCGCGTCCTCGCGCAGGGGCGACTCGAAGAGCTCGTCCTCGTCGTTGTAGACGAGCGGCTCGTCGATGCAGAAGCCGAACAGCAGGCTGTGGGCGCTCTCGTGGGCGACGACCTCGACGATCGCCTCCTCGGTCGGATGGTGCTCGGCGTTGAGGAAGAGCGCCCCCCAGAGCCGGTAGCTCGATCCGCCGTCGAACTGGGTCTCTCGATCCGGGTCGCCGACCACCCACACCACCTCGTGGACGATGGCGCGAATCTCCTCCGCCAGCTCCGGGACGGTGCGCTCCAGCAGGCGGATCCCGCGACGATAGCGCTCTTCGAACTCCCGGGAGACATCGTCCGGGGGAGGCAGGATGTCGAGGTCCAGGTCGGTATCGCCCATCAGGAGCCGATGGTAGAGCGCGCTCCTCTCGCAGCTCTCCACGTCCTTCAGGGGACCCGTCCTCTGCTCGACCTCCATCGGCCGCGAGCGGCCGAGACGTTCGAACCACCGCGAGGCGGCTCGATGATCCCCCGCGAAGAGGGCCGAGGCCAGGGCGTAGTACTCGCCGAAGGTCGTCGGGGGGTAGCGGGTGTCCCCCTCGAGCGATACGACGAGACGGCGCATCGCGCTCTCGTCGAACGGAACGACACCGCGACAGCGATCGCACAGGTGGCGCAGGCTCGCCGCGAGCTCGGTGTGCATTCGACGGTCCAACGCCCGGGCCCGAGCCACGTCGGGCTCGAAACCGAGATGGATGCTCACGACAGTTGTGTTGAAGGGGTGGGGTCGGAGGCTACCCGGGCTTGACGCCGATCTTGTCGCCGATCTTGGCGCCGATCCTGGGGTCGTCCATCACCTTGGAGAGATCGATCTCCTCCTCGCGGTCGGACGACACCAGAAGTCGATACCCGAGAAGCTTCGAAGGATCGATCTTCACGTCGGACTTCATCGCGCTCTCCTGTGGCGGGTGGTCGGGAACCTGCTGTCTTCGATCGGACTCGAGGAGACTACCACGCGGCTGGAAGAGCCGTCAAGCGGTGGACATCGTAGAGCGTCCGCTAGATCCCCACCAGCCGCAGGATGTCCGCGGTGAAGGCCCACGCCATCAGCAGGATCAGGAACGCAAGGCCCACCTGGGAGAGGCGCATCTTCTGCTCGGCGCTGAGCGGCCGGCCGCGGGTCGCCTCGATCCCCAGGAGCATGATGTGGCCGCCGTCCAGGACGGGGATCGGCAGGAGGTTCAGGATGGCGAGGTTGATCGAGAAGAGGGCCACCCACGCCAGCAGGCTGCTCACCCCCTGGCGGGCGAAGTGGCCGGTGAGCTGGCCGATCGCGACCGGGCCGCCGAGCGTCTTCACGCTCACCGCGCCGGTGACGAGGTCGTAGAGCCCGCCGATGATCAGGGTGCCCGCCCGGGCGGAGGCCATCGTGCCGGAGGTGATCGCCTCGATCGGCCCGAGCTCGATCCTGCCGGTGGCCGCGCCGACGCCGAGGTAGCCGGTGTCGACGAACTTGCCGTCCTCGGGCCGGGGCGCCTGTTCGGAGGCGAGCTCGACGGTGAGCGAGAGCCGGCGGGTCTCCTCCGGGCCCTCCACCGGCCGCTCCACGGTGAGGGAGACGATCCGGTCCGGCCGCGCCCGGACGACCTCGGACACCTGGGAGAAGGATTCGATCGGCTCCCCGTCGATCGAGACGATCCGGTCGCCCGGCTCCAGCCCCGCCCTCGCGGCCGGGCTCTCCGGCTCCACCTGGTCCACCACGGCCGGGACCAGCGGCGCCAGGGCCATCGCGATCTCGCGCCGGTCCCCCCGCTCCGGCGCCGGCACGCGCACCGTCTCGCCCGAGGCGAGCGCGAAGAGGACCGGGCCCTCCCCCTCCTCGATCGCCTCGCCGAGCTCGTGCCAGTTCCCGACCTGCCGCCCGTTCACCGCGACGATCTCGGCGCCGTCGGCGAGGGGGGCGAGCGCCTCGTGCTCCACCATCGCGGCGGAGTCCACGCCGGCGACCCGGGTGGTGTGGACGGTGGGGATGCCGTCGTTCCAGGCGAGCCCCACGTAGATGACCCAGCCGAGGAGGAAGTTCATCAGCACGCCGGCGGAGAGGACGAGCAGCCGCTGGGGCCGGCTCTTGCTCTCGAAGCGGCGCTCCGGCGGGACCGCCTCCTCGAGCTCCTCCTCCTCCGGCTCGACGGGCCCCCCCTCCACGGACTCGAACGCCTCCTCCCCCTCCATCCCGGCCATCTTCACGTAGCCGCCGAACGGGATCGCCGAGAGGCAGTAGTCGGTCTCGCCGATCTGCACGCCGACGACCCGGGGGCCGAGCCCGATCGAGAAGCGGGGCGCGGCGATCCCCACCCACTTGGCGGTGACGAAGTGCCCGAGCTCGTGCACGAACACGATGACGCCGAGGACGAGGACGGTGAGGAGAATGGTGTTCATCGTCGCTGCCTCCTACCCTGCCGGGGCCGCCGGGGTCCGCCCGATCCCCGCGAATTCCGCGGCTCGCTGGCGCGCCCGGCCGTCGGCCGCGAGCAGCGTCTCCACCGAGTCGGCCGGGGAGGTCTCGTGCGCCTCCAGGACGCGCTCCACGGTGGAGGCGATCTCCAGGAATCCGATCCGCTCCTCGAGGAACGCCTCCACCGCCACCTCGTTGGCGGCGTTGAAGGCCGCCGGGGCGGTGCCCCCCGCCTCGCCCGCGGCGCGGGCGAGCGAGAGCATCGGGAAGGCGCCGGTGTCGGGCGGCTCGAACGCGAGGCCCGGGAGCGCGGCCAGGTCCGCCATACCGGCCGGCCCGCCGCCCTCCACCCGCTCGGGCCACGCCAGCGCGACCCCGATCGGGCGGCGCATGTCGGGCTCGCCCAGCTCCGCGAAGAGGGTGCCGTCGACCGCCTCCACCAGCCCGTGGACGATCGACTGCGGGTGGACCACCACGTCGACGGCGTCGTAGGGGAGGCCGAAGAGGTGGTGGGCCTCGATCACCTCGAGCCCCTTGTTGGCGAGGGTCGCCGAGTCGATCGTGATCTTGGGGCCCATCTCCCAGGTGGGGTGGGCGAGCGCCGCCTCGGGGGTGACGGCCTCGAGCCGCTCGCGGCTCGCCCCGCGGAAGGGGCCCCCGCTCGCGGTCAGGACGATCCGGCGGATCTCGCCGCTCTTCCGGCCGGCCAGGAGCTGCCACACCGCGGCGTGCTCGGAGTCGACCGGGAGGAGCCGGGCGCCGGGATCGCCCCACCGGCCGTCGGGGCGGCCCGCCCGGGAGCCCGCCGCCTCCATCACCAGCTCCCCTCCGACCACCAGCGACTCCTTGTTCGCCAGCGCCACCCGGTGGCCCGCCTCGAGAGCCGCCAGGGTGGGGCGCAGGCCGGCCGCCCCGACGATCCCGTTCAGCACCGTGTCGGCGTCCTCCATCGACGCCAGCGCGACCACGCCCTCGGGCCCGCGGAGGAGCTCGACTCCGTCGGGGAAGGCGTCCGCCTCGCGGGCCTCCCGGAACGCCGCCTCCTCCGAGATCGCCACTGCGGCGGGCCGCCACCGCCGGGCGAGCTCCGCCAGCGCCCGCCAGTCCGACCGGCACGCCAGCCCGACGATCCGGGCCCGATCCCCGAGCTCCGCCACGACGTCGAGGGCGGAGTCGCCGATCGACCCGGTGGCGCCCAGGATCACGAGGTTGCCGGGCCGGCCGGTCACAGCACCACCCCGCGGACGTAGTAGAAGTAGACGGGAACGGTCACGAGCATCGCGTCGAAGCGGTCGAGCACCCCTCCGTGGCCCGGGATCAGCCGGGAGGAGTCCTTCACCCCCGTGTCCCGCTTGAAGGAGGACTCCACCAGGTCCCCGCATGGCGCGGCGAGGCCCACCAGGGCGCCGATCGCGATCGCGTCGCCGATCCCGAAGAGCTTCGTGTAGAGGTTCACCGCCCACAGGGTCGGCAGGGCGAGCAGCACGGTCACGGCCAGCGCGCCGACCGCGCCCTCGAGCGACTTCCCGGGGCTCACCCGGGCGAGCAGCTTCCGCTCGCCGAAGCGGTGGCCGAGGAAGTAGGCCGCGGTGTCGTTGGCCCACGTCAGGACGATCGGCACCCCCAGCAGGAGCGCTCCGAACCAGTAGGGCGCGCCCGGGACGTCCCGCGGCAGCTCCCGGATCAGGATCTGGTGGCCGAGCAGGAGCCCCACGTAGGCGGCCCCGGTCACCGTGACCGCCACCGAGGCGAGCGCCTCCTCCCCCCTCGGGTCGAGCAGCTGGGCGAGCGCGATCCCGACGATCCCCGCGGCGATCAGGGCGGGCACCACGAGCGGCTCCATCGGGGCGAGGTACAGGACCGACGGGAAGGCGAGCGCGAGCCCGGTGCCCGCCAGCCGGCGGGCCCGGTAGGGCTTCGTCATCGTCATCCCGAAGAGCTCCCACGCCCCGGCCGCGGTGAGCATCAGGATCGCCGCCAGGAAGAAGGCGCCCCCCAGGACCACCGCCACCAGGAAGAGCGGGATCAGGATCGCCGCGGCGGTGAAGCGGCGGCGGACCTCGCCGTCGTTCGGGCTCAAACCAGGACCGTGCCGAACCGCCGCTCGCGGCCCTGGTAGGCGGCGACCGCGTCGAGGAAGGCGTCGCGGTCGAAGTCGGGCCACAGGACGTCGGTGACGTACAGCTCGGCGTAGGCGATCTGCCACAGCAGGAAGTTGGAGACCCGCATCTCGCCGCTGGTCCGGATCAGCAGGTCGGGGTCGGGCATCCCCGCGGTGTAGAGCCGCTCCGCGAACGCCTCCTCGTCGATCGATCCGGGGCGGAGGCGCCCCCCGGCGGCCTCGCTCGCCAGCCTCCGGGCCGCCTCGACGATCTCGCTCCGGCCCCCGTAGGAGAGGGCCAGCACCACGGTGAGGTTCTCCCCCTCCGCGGTGGCCGCGATCAGCCCCTCCAGCGCCTTCCGCGCGGTCTCCTCCAGCCGGTCGAGCTCGCCGATCGCCTCCACCCGGATCCCCTGCTCCACCAGCTCGTCGCGCTCGGACTCGACGTACCGCTTCATGAGCGCCATCAGGGCGTCCACCTCGTGGCGGGGGCGCTTCCAGTTCTCCTGGCTGAAGGCGAACAGGGTGAGGTAGGGGATCCCCAGGTCGGCGGCCGCCTCGATCGTCTCCCGGACCCGCTTCATGCCGGCCCGGTGGCCGAAGATCCGCGGCTTGTGGCGCCGCTTCGCCCACCGGCCGTTGCCGTCCATGATGACGGCGACGTGGCGCGGGAGATCCCCCCGCGAGCGGATCTCGTCGAGCCGGTCCACTACACCTCCATGATCTCCTGTTCCTTGCGCTCCAGCAGCTCGTCGATCTGGCCGACGTGCTCGTCGGTGAGCTCCTGGACCTCCTTCAGCATCCGGTGCATCTCGTCCTCGGAGATCTCGCCGTCGCTCTCCATCTGCTGGATCTGCTTGTTGGCGTCGTGACGGATGTTGCGGATCGCGATCCGCCCCTCCTCGGCGATCTTGTGGGTCACCCGGACCAGCTCCTTCCGCCGCTCCTCGGTGAGGGGCGGGATCGGGATCCGGATCACCTTGCCGTCGTTCGAGGGGGTGAGGCCGAGGTCGCTGGCGAGGATCGCCTTCTCGATCGCGCCGATCTGGCTCGGATCGTAGGGGGAGACGACGAGCAGCCGCGGCTCCGGCGCCGACACGTTCGCCATCTGCTGGAGCGGCATCTTCTGGCCGTAGGCCTCCACCTTGACGAGGTCGAGCAGGCTCGGCGACGCCTTGCCGGTCCGCACGGTGTTGAACTCGTTGCGGACCGCCTCCACCGACTTGTCCATGTGCTGGTCGATCTCGCGCATCATCGGATCCTGCATCGGCCCCTCCTCTTCTCGCGCTACCGTGTGACCGTGCTGCCCACCGGCTCCCCGGCCAGGATCGACCGCACGGCCCCTCTCTGGTGGATGTCGAACACGACGATCGGCAGGTCGTTCTCGCGGCACATGGAGATGGCGGTGGCGTCCATCACGCGGAGGTCCCGCTTCAGGACGTCGAGGTAGGAGATCGTCTCGATGAACTCGGCGTCGGGGTCCTCGTCGGGATCGGCGGTGTAGATGCCGTCCACGTCGGTCGCCTTCAGCACCGCCTCCGCCTCGATCTCGATGGAGCGGAGCACGGCCGCGGTGTCGGTGGAGAAGTAGGGGTTGCCGGTTCCGCCGGCGAACAGGACGATCCGGCCCTTCTCGAGGTGGCGGATGGCGCGGCGGCGGATGTAGGGCTCGGCCAGCTCCTCCATCCGGATCGCGGAGAGGACCCGGGTGTCGTGTCCCTTGCTCTCGAGGCTGTCCTGGAGCGCCAGCGCGTTGATCACGGTGGCGAGCATGCCCATGTAGTCGCTGGAGACCCGGTCCATGCCCCGCTCGGCGGCGGCGGCGCCGCGGACGATGTTGCCGCCTCCGACCACGAGCCCCAGCTCGACCCCGGTCTCGCGGATCTCGCCGATCTCGCCGGTGAGCCGGTCCACGACGGGGGGGTCGATCCCGAAGCCCCTCTCCCCGGCCAGCGCCGCGCCGGAGAGCTTCAGGACGATGCGCTCGTAGCGGAGGCTACTCCCCGACCTCGTATCGGGTGAAGCGTCGGACGACGATGTTCTCGCCGAGCCGCTGGACCGCTTCGGTGACGACATCGGAGACCTTCCGGTCGGGGTCCTTGATGTATGCCTGCTCCACGAGGCAGGCCTCCTGGTACCATTTCTCGAGCTTGCCGGAGACGATCTTGTCGACGATCTCCTCGGGCTTGTCCATCTCCTCTGCCTGTTGACGGTATACGGCCGCCTCGCGCTCCACCACCCGGGGGTCGATCGACTCGCGGTCGACCGCCTCGGGGCTCGTCGCGGCGACCTGCATGGCGAGGTCGCGGCACAGCTCCCGGAAGTCGTCGGTCTTCGCCACGAAGTCGGTCTCGCAGTTCACCTCGATCAGCACGCCGATCTTGCCGCCGAGGTGGATGTAGCTCTCCACCCGCCCCTCCTCGGCCGCGCGGGTGGCCTTCTTGGCCGCCTTCGCCTGGCCGCGGGCGCGGAGCAGGTCGATCGCCTCCTCCATGTCGCCACCGGTCTCCACGAGCGCCTTCTTGCACTCCATCATGCCGACGCCGGTCCGCTGGCGCAGCTCCTGCACCTGGGTCGCGGGGATCGTCATTCCTCTTCCCCGCTCTCCGCTTCCTCGTTCCCGTCTTCCTCCTCCTCGTCGGCCTCGGGGAGCCGGGCGCGCATCCGCCGGCGGGCCCGCACGGCGCGGGGCCGCTCTTCCTCCTCCTCGACGACCTCGGCCTCCTCGGCGGCCTCCTCCTTCACCAGCCGCTGCTGCGCGTCGACGATCGCGTCGGCGAGCTGGCTGGTGATCAGCCGGACCGCCTTGATCGCGTCGTCGTTGCCGGCGATCGGGATGTCGATCATGTCGGGGTCGGCGTTGGTGTCGACGATCGCGATCAGCGGGATCTCGAGCCGGTTGGCCTCGCGGACGGCGATCTCCTCCTTCTTGGCGTCGACCACGTAGACGGCGCCGGGCAGCTGCTCCATGTCGGCGAAGCCCCCGAGGTTGTGCTGGAGCTTCTCGTACTCGCGCTCGATCTCGACGACCTCCTTCTTGGGGAGCAGGTCGAAGGTGCCGTCCTCCCGCATCCGGTCGATCTCCTTGAGCCGCGCGAGCCCCTTCTTGATCGTCCGGAAGTTCGTCAGCGTGCCGCCCAGCCACCGGTTGGTGACGTAGAACTGGCCGCACCGCTCGGCCTCCTCGCGGACGACGTCCTTCAGCTGCCGCTTGGTGCAGACGAACAGGATCTTCCTTCCGTCGGCGACCAGGTCGGCGACGAGCTCCTTCGCCCGGTTGAGCTGCCGGAGCGTCTTCTTGAGGTCGATGATGTAGATGCCGTTGCGCTCCGCGAAGATGAACTTGCGCATCTTCGGGTTCCAACGGCGGGTCTGGTGACCGAAGTGGACGCCCGCCTCGAGCAGGGCGCGCAGCTCCGACGGTACCGCCATGGGGGGACTCCTTCTGGTTCGGGTTGTGTCGTCCACCGGACTCGCCGGGGCGCGCGATCCGCGCGGCGCGCGGACACCCCCGCGCCCCTCCTCCGGTGTGCGTATTTGGTGCGGGCCTACCGCTTCGAGAACTGGTACTTCTTCCGGGCCTTCGGCTGGCCGTACTTCTTCCGCTCCACCATCCGCGGGTCCCGCGTGAGCAGTCCCTCGGCCTTGAGCGTGGTGCGGAGGTCCTCGTCCTCCTCGACCAGGGCCCGGGCGAGGCCGAGCTGGATCGCGCCCGCCTGGCCGGTCATCCCGCCGCCGCGGACGTTCACCATGATGTCGAAGCGGTTCTCCGCCTTGCCGACCTGGAGCGGCTTGGTGATCTGCTGCTGGTGGAGCAGCCGGGGGAAGTACTCGGCGAGCGGGCTGCCGTTGATCTCCCAGTTCCCCTTGCCGGGCCGCAGGTAGACGCGCGCGACCGCGGTCTTCCTCCGCCCGACGCCGATCGTCTCCTTCGCCATCGCGCTACTCCTCCTCCAACTGCGTTTGGGGCGGCCACCGGTCGAGGTCGATCGCGACCGGCTGCTGCGCCTGGTGCGGGTGCTCGGCTCCGCCGTAGACGTGGAGCTTCTTGCCCATCTTGCGGCCGAGCTTGCCCTTCGGGAGCATCCCCTTGACCGCCTTCTCGATCACCCGCCCGGGGTTCTCCTCCAGCATCCGGGCGACCGGCACCGACTTGAGCCCGCCGGGGTAGCCCGAGTGCTTGGTGTAGGTCTTCTGGTCCATCTTCCTGCCGGTGAGCTCGATCTTCGCCGCGTTCACCACGATGACCGGGTCGCCGGTGTCGAGGTGCGGCGTGTAGATCGGCTTGTGCTTGCCGCGCAGGATCTGGGCGATCCGGCTCGCCAGCCGCCCGAGGGTGTGCCCCTCGGCGTCGACGAGGTACCACTGCCGGGTGATCTGGTCCGGGGTCACGGAATGGGTCTTCATCGAGTTCTCCCTGGGAATCGTGGCCGGGACGCCGGCCGATGATGCCGCGAGATCAGCATAGGAAAGTAAGCCCGGACCGGGCTGTCGTCAACGAGAGGGCTCCTCCCGCAGCACCCGGAGCGACTCCTCGTAGGGGGGCTCGAGGAAGCCGGCGTCGGTGAAGAAGCCGGTGACGTACCTCGCCGGCGTCACGTCGAAGGCGGGGCTGTACACGTCGACCCCCTCCGGGGCGGTCCGCTCGCCGAACCCCTCGGTCACCTCGCGGGGGTCCCGCTGCTCGATCGGGATCTCGTCGCCGGTGGCGAGCGAGAAGTCGAAGGTGGTGCGGGGCGCGGCCACGTAGAAGGGGATCCCGTGCTCCTTGGCGAGGATCGCCACCCCGTAGGTGCCGATCTTGTTGGCGACGTCGCCGTTGGCGGCCACCCGGTCGGCGCCAACGATCACCAGGTCGATGTCGCCCCGCGCCATCGTGGCCGCGGTGGTGTCGTCGCAGATCAGGGTGACGTCGACCCCGCTCTCCATCAACTCCCAGGTCGTGAGCCGGCTCCCCTGGAGGAGCGGGCGGGTCTCGTCGGCGTACACCCGGATCCTCTTGCCGTCCTCGTGGGCCACGTAGGCGCAGGCGAGCGCGGTGCCGAGCCCGCTGGTGGCGAGCCCGCCGGCGTTGCAGTGGGTGAGGATGCCGGCCCGCTCGGCGATCGCCTCCCGGGCGGCCTCGCCGATCTTCCGGCTCATCTCGAGGTCCTCCTCGAAGATCGCGATCGCCTCCTCCTCGAGCCGCTCCCACAGGGCGGCCGCCGCCATGTCGGCGTGCTCGGCGGCCACCTCCCGCATCCGGTCGATCGCCCACTTCAGGTTGACCGCGGTGGGGCGGGCCACCTCCAGCTCGGAGGCGTACGTCTCGAGGCGCTCGAGGAAGGCGTCGGTCTC
>JAWVZN010000065.1:0-11726 GCA_033722155.1 Gemmatimonadota bacterium
GCGGGCTCGCGGTCGGGCTGTGGGCGCTCGAGTCCGCCGCCCGGCTGGCGCGGTGCGACTGATCGCGGACGGCTCCGCGGACGGGGGTCCGGGCCGATCCGCGCGTCCCCCTTCGGTACACTCGAAAACTCGAGTTTCGGGTGACGACGAAACTCGAGTTTTCGAGGGGGCCAGAGGGGGGTCCGACTCCCCGGCCTAGCGTGGCGGGCCCCGGCGTTCGATCTTTTCGTCGAATGGCGGAGAGCGACGACCCCATCGGCGACTACCCCCCCATCGGCGACTACGCCGCGATCGGCGACAGCCGCACGGCGGCCCTCGTCTCGAAGCGCGGGTCGCTCGACTGGCTGTGCATGCCCCGCTTCGACAGCGAGAGCCTCTTCGGGGCGCTGCTGGACCGCGAGAAGGGCGGCCGCTTCGTGGTGCGGCCGACGGGGGAGTTCGACTCCGAGCGACGCTACATCCCCCGCACGAACGTGCTCGAGACGATCCACACCGCCTCCGCCGGCACCATCAAGGTGACCGACGCCATGCCGGTCGCCTCGGAGGACGAGAAGATGGAGGCGCTCGACCCCGAGCACGAGGTGCTCCGCCGGGTGGAGTGCCTCGACGGCGAGGTGGAGGTGGAGGTGATCTTCGATCCCCGCCCCTGCTTCGGGAGGCTGACCCCCAGGGTGACCGACCGCGGGGCGCTCGGCTGCTTCTGCCAGAGCGGGAAGGAGGCGATCGCCTTCCGGAGCGAGATCGAGACCGCCTGCACCAACGCGTTCCCCGGCGCGAAGGGGAGCGAGACCCTCGAGGCGGGCGACGTGAGGTGGGCGGGCTTCACCTACACCGACGAGGACCCGGCGGTGGTCCCGGTCTTCGGCGACGTCGCCGAGAAGAAGCTCGCGCGCACCCTGGAGTGGTGGCGGGCCTGGGCGGAGAAGTGCCGCTACGAGGGGCCCCACCGCGAGGCGGTGGTGCGCAGCGCGCTGGCGGTGAAGCTGCTCGCCTACGCGCCGAGCGGGGCCGTGATCGCCGCCCCCACCACCTCGCTTCCCGAGAAGATCGGGGGGGTGCGCAACTGGGACTACCGGTACTGCTGGCTGCGCGACGCCTCCCTCACCGTGCAGGCTCTCATGGACCTCGGCTACGAGACCGAGGCCCACGCGTTCCTCTCGTGGATGCTCCACTCCACCCGGCGTTCCTGGCCCGAGCTCCAGGTCCTGTACGACCTCCACGGTCGCCAGTGCCCGCCCGAGCGCACGCTGGACCACCTCGAGGGGTACGCCGGCTCGCGCCCGGTCCGGGTCGGCAACGCGGCGAAGGACCAGCTCCAGCTCGACGTGTACGGGGAGGTCACCGACGCGGTGGCCGAGTACGTGCGGCGGGGCGGCGAGGTGTACCGGCCCACCGCCCGGATGCTGGTCGGGCTGGGCCAGACGGTGTGCTCCCGCTGGCGCGACCCCGACGAGGGGATCTGGGAGGTGCGGTGCGAGCCCCGCCACCACACCTACTCGAAGGTGATGTGCTGGGTGGCGCTGGACCGCCTGATCGAGCTCCACGAGGAAGGCCAGATCGAGGCCCCGGTCGACGACTTCGTCCGCCACCGCGAGGAGATCCGCGCCGCGGTGGAGGAGAACGGGTGGAGCGAGGAGATCGAGAGCTACACCAGCACCTTCGGGGGCGACGACCTCGACGCCAGCCTGCTGCTGCTCTCCCGCTACGGCTACGTCGACGCCGGGGACGAGCGGATGCGGAAGACGTGCGAGCGGGTCCACGAGCGGCTCGGCGCGGGCGACCTGCTGTACCGCTACCGGGACCAGCCGGACGGGCTGCCCGCGGGCGAGGGGGCCTTCGGGATCGCCAGCTTCTGGGCGATCGACTGCGTCTGCCGGATGGGGAGGGTGGAGGAGGCGGCCGGGAAGTTCGAGAGCCTCCTCGGCTACGCGAACGACGTCGGACTCTACGCCGAGGAGATCGACCCCGACAGCGGGGCCCAGCTCGGCAACTTCCCGCAGGCGTTCACCCACGTCGGGCTGATCGACGCGGCGCTCACCCTCGCCGAGTGCACCGGAGAGCGGTTCGGCCACCGGGCGGGCCGGGCGGAGGAGCTGCAGGTGGAGCCGACGTGACCCTCAACGTGGCCAGCATCCTCCTGTGGGGCTTCGTCGCCACCCTGATCCTCACCACGGTCATGGCGGGAAGCGTCGCCCTGGGCCTCTCCCGGATGAGCATCCCGTTCATGCTCGGTACCATGATCACCGCGGACCGCAACCGCGCCCCCCTCTACGGCTTCGTCGGCCACCTGATGAACGGGTGGGTGTTCGCCTTCCTGTACGGGTTCACCTTCGAGAGCCTGGGGCGGGCCACCTGGTGGCTGGGGGGCGCGGTCGGCGTGCTGCACGCGCTGGTCCTGCTGGTGGCGCTGATGCCGATCTTTCCGGGCCTCCACCCCCGGATGGCGAGCGAGCACCACGGCCCGGAGCCCACCCGGGCGCTCGAGCCGCCGGGCTTCATGGCGCTTCACTACGGCCGCCGGACCCCGATCGTGAGCATCGTCGCCCACGTGGCGTACGGGGCGATCCTGGGGACCTTCTATTCCCTCGCCTGACACCGGACTCAACCGATCAGGAGGATGATGGACGTCGAAGAGTTCATGGACGGGCTCGTCCGCCGCAACCCGGACGAGACGGAGTTCCACCAGGCGGTCCAGGAGGTGGTCGAGAGCGTCCTTCCCCTGGTGGAGGAGATGCCCGAGTACCGCGAGGCCCGCGTCCTGGAGCGGCTCACCGAGGCGGACCGGGTGCTGATGTTCCGGGTCGCCTGGGAGGACGACGCCGGAGAGATCCAGGTGAACCGCGGCTACCGGGTCCAGTTCAACAACGCGATCGGCCCCTACAAGGGCGGGCTCCGCTTCGACCCCACCGTGAACCTCAGCATCATGAAGTTCCTCGGGTTCGAGCAGACCCTGAAGAACGCCCTCACCACGCTGCCCATGGGGGGCGCGAAGGGGGGAGCGGACTTCGACCCCAGGGGGCGCTCCGACGACGAGATGCTCCGTTTCTGCCAGGCGTTCATGACCGAGCTCCACCGCCACATCGGCAAGGACGTGGACGTGCCCGCCGGCGACATCGGGGTGGGAACCCGCGAGATCGGCTACCTGTTCGGCCAGTACAAGCGGATCACCAACGAGTGGGCCGGGGTGCTGACCGGCAAGGGGCTCGACTTCGGCGGGAGCCTGATCCGCGCCGAGGCGACCGGCTACGGCTGCGTCTACTTCGCCCGCGAGCTGCTCGAGGAGATCGGCGAGACCCTGGAGGGGCAGACGTGCGTCGTCTCCGGCGCCGGCAACGTCGCCCAGTACGCCGCCGAGAAGCTGATCCAGCTCGGCGCCCGGGTGGTCACCCTCTCCGACCGCGGCGGCTTCGTCCACCTGCCCGAGGGGTTCGACGAGGAGCGCCTCGCCTGGGTGATCGAGCACAAGACGGCCGGCGACGGCTCGCTGGCGGACTTCGCCGGGGAGTTCGGCGTCGAGTTCCACGAGGGCGAGCGGCCGTGGGGCGTGCCGTGCGACATCGCCTTCCCGTGCGCCACCCAGAACGAGATCGACGGCGACGACGCCGAGACGCTGCTGGACAACGGGACGACGGCGGTGGTGGAGGGAGCCAACATGCCGGCCACCTACGAGGCGTCGAAGCTCTTCCGCGCCGCCCGCGTCCTCCACGCGCCGGGCAAGGCGGCCAACGCCGGCGGGGTGGCGATCAGCGGCCTCGAGATGACCCAGAACGCGATGCGGATGCGGTGGTCGAGGGAGGAGGTGGACCAGCGGCTCCAGCGGATCATCCGCGGAATCCACGGGCAGTGCGTGGAGTACGGCCGCGACGGCGAGGAGGGCTGGATCGACTACGTCTCCGGCGCCAACGTGGCCGGATTCCTCCGCGTGGCCAACGCGATGCTCGCCTACGGGGTGATGTAGGCCCGCCGGGTCGCACGGGGCGACACGATACGGAGTAAGGGGTCTGACAGATCCGGCGCGCCCCGGCGCCGTAGAATGGGCCGGACGAAACGGACGACAACCCACGTACCCGACGGCGGAGGAGCCAATGGCGGAGGAGAAGAGAGTCGAAGAGCACCACCACCACGGCGGAGGGGGCGGGAACTCGGGCATCTTCGCGGTCCTGATCGTGATCGTCCTGCTGGTCGTCGGTGCGATCCTGTACTTCGGAGGAGTCTTCGGAACCGCCGACCAGGGCACCGACATCGAGGCCGACGTGCAGGTCGAGGAGCCCGTCGGCGGAGGGGGGGAGTAGATGGCCACCGAGGAGCACCACCACCACGATTCCGGGAACGGCAACGCGGGCGTCTACGCGATCCTGATCATCATCGTCCTGCTGATCCTGGGCGCGGTTCTGTACTTCGGCGGCGTGTTCGCTCCGGCCGAAAACGGGGACACGGACCTCGAGGCCGACGTCGAGATCGAGCAGCCCGTGGAGGAGGCGCCCGACGTCGAGATGGAGGCGCCGGACGTGGAGATCCCCGACACCGTCCAGGTGGACTAGGGGCCTCCGGGCGACGGTGGGAGCCGCCCCGCCCCGCGTCCGGTCAGCGGCACACCCGGAAGAGCCGCTCGACGTCGCGGCGGCGGCACAGCTCGGTGCCCGGGGTGCGGACCGCGGCGGCTCCGGCGGCGATCCCGTGGAGGACCGCCTGGCGGAGCTCCATCCCGCGCTCGAGGCCGAGGACGATCCCGGCGACCATGCTGTCGCCGGCCCCGATGCGGCTCCGGATGGGAACCTGCGGAGAGCGGAGCCGCTCGGCCCGCTCCCCGGTGACCAGCAGGGCGCCGGCGGCGCCGAGCGAGAGGACGACCGCCCCGCAGCCGCCTTCGACCAGCTCGCGGCACGCCTCCTCCTGCTCGTCCTCGCCGCCGATCTCGCGGCCGACCGCGTGGCCGAGCTCCCGCATGTTCGGCTTCAGGAGGAAGACCCCCTCCCCGGCCGCTCGCCGGAGGGGCTCGCCCGAGGAGTCGACGATCGTCCGGGCGCCGACCGAATCGGCGCGCCGGGCGAGCCGGACGTAGAAGTCGTCGGGGACCCCGGGAGGCAGGCTCCCGCTCCCGACGACCCAGCCGGGGGCCTCCTCGCCCCCGGGGATCGCCTCCAGGCACGCCCGCCACTCCTCCTCGCCCAGCTCGGGGCCGGGCTCGAGGAAGCGGTACTGCCGGTCGGTGCTCGTCTCGTAGACGTTGGAGTTCTCCCGGGTCCACCCCTCGACCGGCACCGGCCGCTGGGCGACCTCCTCGTCGTCGAGGGAGCGCTCGAGGATCTCTCCGACGGGACCCCCGGACGGGTAGACGGCGAGCGACTCGCCGCCGAGGCGGCGGATCGCCCGGCTCACGTTCAACCCCCCGCCGCCGGGCTCGCGGGTGGGGCGCTCGCACCGGAGCTTCCGGTCGGGCTCGACCCGCTCGACCCGGGTGTTCCGGTCGATGCACGGATTGATGGTGACGGTGACGATGCCCATGGCGGGATGGACGCTAGAGGTTGCGGGCCACGGCGCAAGCGGTCCCGGGGACGCGACCCGATGAGGCCGGCCTCCCGATGACGATCTCGCTCGACCGCGATCACCTGAGGCGATACCGGGACGTCGCCTGGCTGCTGTGGAAGCACGGCCGCGGCGACGTGGTCCGCCAGGCCGGGCTCGAGGAGGTGCTGCCCGAGGAGGAGCGCCAGCGGGTCGACGGGCTGGAGGAGCGGGCCGAGGAGCTCGCCGACGACCTCGAGCGCCTCGGTCCCACCTGGGTGAAGCTGGGCCAGCTCCTCTCCACCCGGGCGGACCTGCTGCCGCTCCCCTACATCGAAGCGCTCTCCCGGCTGCAGGACCGGGTCGAGCCGTTCGGATACGATCGGGTCGAGGAGACGGTGGAGCGCGAGCTCGGAGTGCGGATCTCCAAGGCGTTCGAGACGTTCGACCCGGAGCCGCTGGCGGCGGCCTCGCTGGGGCAGGTCCACCGGGCCACGCTGCGCGACGGACGGCTGGTCGCGGTGAAGGTCCAGCGCCCCGGGATCCGCCGCCAGGTGGTGGTCGACCTGGAGGCGATGGAGGAGGTGGCCGGCTTCCTCGACGCCCACACCGACTGGGGCCCCCACCTCGAGTTCCGGGAGCTGGTTCGGGAGTTCCGCCGGCTCGTGCTGGAGGAGTTCGACTACCGCCGGGAGGCGGCCCACCTCGAGGAGATCGGCTCCGCGCTGGAGCGGTTCGAGAAGATCGTGGTCCCCCGGCCCGTCGTGGACTACACGACGGACAGGATTCTCGTCATGGACCTCGTCGAGGGCCGGAAGGTCACCGCTCTCAGCCCGCTGGCCCGGCTCGAGATCGACGGCGAGCCCCTCGCCGACGCCCTCTTCGAGGCGTACCTCGAGCAGATCCTGGTGAACGGGCGGTTCCACGCCGACCCGCATCCGGGGAACGTGTTCGTCACCGGCGACGGGCGGGTGGCCCTGATCGACCTGGGCCAGGTCGCCCGGATCGGGCCGCGGATCCAGCAACGGCTGCTGCGGCTGCTGATCGCGGTGAGCGAGGGCAGGGGCGAGGACGCCGCCGACGTCGCCTGCGAGCTGGGCGAGGTGCGCGATCCCGACTTCGACTCCCGCGCCTACCGCCGCAGGATCGTGGAGCTCGTGGACCGGGTCCAGAGCGCCACCGTGGGGGAGCTGGAGGTAGGACGGGTGGTGATGGAGATCAGCCGGATCGCCACCGAGCACGGCATCCGGGTGCCCCAGGAGCTCGCCATGCTGGGAAAGACGCTTCTCCACCTCGATTCGGTGGGACGCGCCCTCGCGCCCGAGTACGACCCCAACGCGGCGGTTCGCCGCTACGCCGGCACGATCACGAGCGAGCGGATGCGGAAGGACGTCTCGCCGGGGAGCGTCCTCACCTCGATGATGGAGTCGGCGGAGTTCCTCCAGCGGCTTCCCCGCCGGGTCGACGGGATCCTCGAGCGGCTCGCGGAGAACGAGCTCCGGATCCAGGTCGACTCGGTGGACGAGCGGACCCTGGTCGAGGGGTTCCAGAAGATCGCCAACCGCGTCACGGTGGGGCTGATCCTCGCCTCGCTCGTCGTCGGGGCGGCGCTCCTGATGCGCGTGGAGACGGAGTTCACGATCCTCGGCTATCCCGGCCTGGCGATCGTGTGCTTCCTCGGCGCGGCCGCCGGAGCGGTGTGGCTCGTGATCGACATCCTGCTGCACGATCGGGGGGAGCCGCCGGGCCGCCGCCCGGGCGCCTGAGGCCCGCCCCTCTTGCGTTCCTCCGCCGGAAATGGCGAAATTGAGGCCACTGCACCCCCCTGTATCGCCGTTCGCCCGTTCGAAGACGCCACCCACCAGGAGACCACGACCGATGGCGGAGAAGAAGAAGAGACAGCCGAACCCCGCGTTCATGAAGCCGATGCAGCCCGACACCGCTCTCGCCCGGGTCGTGGGAGGGGAGCCCAAGCCGCGCACCGAGGTCACCAAGAAGATCTGGGACTACATCAAGGCGAACGACCTCCAGGACCCGGACAACAAGCGGATGATCAACGCCGACGACAAGCTGCGCCCGGTCTTCAACGGCCAGGACCAGGTGAGCATGTTCGAGATGACGAAGCTGGTGAACCAGCACCTGCAGGATACCTAGTCGCGCCACCCGGAGGGGCCCGCCGCCGGCGGGCCCCTTCTTCCTAGCGGGCGCGGTCCGTGGTGACGGCGGCGAGCCGGGCGGCGAGGGACCGCGGCACGACCCGGGTGAGGAAGACGTGGAGCTTGTTCATCGCGCCGGGAACGACCAGCCGCTCGCCCGCCATCAGCCCCTCGTAGCCCGCCCGCGCCACCGCCGCGGGCTCCATCCCCCGCCCGCCGGCGAACAGCCGGGAGCGATCGGCGCCGGCGCGGTCGGCGAAGCCGGTCCGGGTGGGACCGGGGGCGAGCGTGGTGACGCTCACCCCCGCCTTCTCCAGCTCCTCCGCCACCGCGAGCGAGAAGCTCAGCACGTACGCCTTCGTCGCGAAGTAGACCGCCATGCGCGGCCCGGGCTGGAAGGCGGCGGTGGAGGAGACGTTCAGGATCCGGCCCGACCCCCGCTCCGCCATCCCCCGCCCGAACCGCTTGGTGAGCTCGGTGAGCGCGCCCGCGTTCAGGTCGATCATGTCGCGCTCGACGTACGGGTCGGTGTCGAGGAAGTCGCCGTGGAGGCCGAAGCCGGCGTTGTTGACGAGGATCGCCGGCTCCACGCCGAGATCGGCCACCGCGCGCTCGAGCCGGGCCGGGGCGTCGCGCTCGGCCAGGTCCATCGCGACGACGCGGGCGGCGGCCCCGTGGCGGGCGGACACCTCGTCGGCGAGCTCCTCGAGCACCCCCTCGCTGCGGGCGACCAGGACGAGGTCGTGCCCCTCGCCGGCGAGCACGTCGACCAGCTCGCGGCCGATGCCGCTGGAGGCGCCGGTGACGACGGCGGCGCCCGGGCCGCGGCCGCCGCCCCGGCTCACGGCCCTCCGGCGGTCCAGACGTTGTTCGTGCGGTCGACGTCGGGGAAGGCGTGGCCGGGGTCGATCTCGATCCGGCTCGCCCGGCAGTCGACCGTGGTCGACGTCCGGGTCCGCCCCTCCAGCCAGGGGTCGACCGGGATCGTCCGCCGGACGGTCTCTCCGCCGGCGCACTCGACGGCGAGCGGAACCGGCATCACCGCCCTGCCCCGGTCCTCGATCACGAACCGGGTGGTGTCCCCCTCCACCGTCACGTCGACGACCGCCTGGTCGAGCGTCCACGTCTCGTAGAACCAGGAGCGCCAGAACCAGTCGAGGTCGCGGCCGGAGACGTCCTCGAAGGTGTTGAAGAGGTCCCACGGATAGGCGTGCCTGAAGGCCCACCGGTCGAAGAAGGCGCGGTACGCCTCCATGAACGTCTCCTCGCCGAGCACCTCCCGCAGCGCCACCATCACCGTGGCCGGCTTGTCGTAGGAGGCCACCCGGTAGGCGGCGCCGGGATAGTGGTAGTCGGACCACCGCACGATCTCGCCCTCGGTCTCGTCGCCGGCGATCTCGAGGTAGTCCTGGCGATCGGGCTCGTGGTGGTCGCGTCCCGGGAAGAAGTCCGTCCGGGCCACGTTCTCGGCGAACGTGGTGAGGCCCTCGTCCATCCAGGCGTAGCGGCGCTCGTCGTTGGAGACGATCATCGGGATCCACATGTGGGCGAGCTCGTGGGCGGTGACGTAGTAGAGCGCGGAGTCGCCCCGCGCGGTGTAGTCGCCCATCAGGGTCATCATCGGGAACTCCATTCCGCCCCCGATGATCCCGCCCCCCTCGACCGCGGTCATGTGGGGCCACGGATAGGGGACCCCGGTGAAGTCGGAGAAGAAGGCGATCGCGTGCTGCTCGTAGCGGGCCACGTGCTCCCACCGCTCCGCCGCCTCCCGGTAGAGCGCGTTCACCAGGGCGTAGTCGGTGAGCCCGTCCCGGTCGATGTCGCCGACCGGCGACCGGGCGGCGTCCCAGTTCGACTCCTTCGTCGCGCTGATGGCGACGTCGTGGACCGAGTCGGCCCGGAAGCGCCACGTGAGCGTCTCGCCCGCCTCCCCCATCGTCGCCAGCTCGCCGAAGTTCTCCGAGGTCACGATCGGGAGAACCTCGTCGCTCCTCGAGGCGGCCTCGAGCCGCGCGCGCACGGAGTCCGAAAGGGTCCGGTTCGGGTTCGTCAGCGTCCCCGTGGAGACGATCATCCACTCCGCGGGCGCCTCGAGGGTGATGTCGTAGGATCCGAACCCGGCGTAGAACTCGGCGTTGCTCAGGAACTGGTCGGTGTGCCAGCCGATCACGTCGTCGTAGACCGCCATGATCGGGTACCAGTAGGCGAGGAAGACGAGGTTCTCCTCGCTGTATCCCATCCGGCCGCCGGCGCCCCGCTGCGGGACGTCGAAGCCGTAGTCGATCTCGAGCGTGACCCTCTCGCCGGGGAGAACGGGAGCGGGCGGGCGGATCGTCATCAGGGTGCCCCGCACGCGGTAGCCGGGCCCGCGCTGGTCCTCCTCGAGCGGCCGGCCCGCCACGCTCACCCGCTTCAGCTCCACCCCGCCGGTCACCTCCGCCGGGCGGATCCGCACCGCGCCGGGGGCGTGGAGGTTCTGGAGCAGGTTCACGTTCAGCACCCGGAGGGTGTCGGGGGAGCGGTTGTGGTAGACGATGGTCGCGGTGCCGTCGAGCCGGCGGGCGTCGGTGTCGAGGCGGGCGTCGAGGGCGTAGTCCGCCCACTGCTGCCAGTAGTCGGCGCCCGGCACGCCGCGGGTGGTGCGGGTGTCCCGCTCGATGGCGCGCCGGAAGCTCTCCGGGGGCTCGATCTCCAGGAAGGTCGGCCGCTCCTGCCGCTCCCGCTCGGCGGGCGGGGGCGCGGCGGCCTCGCCGGCCGGCCTCCGCTCCGCCGCGGCGCAGCCGGCGATCGAGGCGGCCAGGGCGAGGGTCGCGAGGGATCGCGGACGGATCATGGCGTCCTCCTCTATGGCGGGTCCCCGGGGAGGACCTTCGCGAGATCGGTCCCCGGGGACATCGAGATGCGCGGAATCGAGAACGGATTCTCCGGCGGGACCGAGGCCGGCCCGCCGTCGGCCAGGAAGGCGGCCCGGTAACCGGCGACGCGGAGCGTGCGGACGGTGCGATCGGGATCCTCGCCGGGATCGCCCTCCGGGTAGGCGAACAGCTCGACCTCCCCGCCCAACTCCTTCTGCAGCCGCCCCTTCGAGCCCGTGATCTCGCTCTCGAGGTCGGAGGGGCCGATATCGGAGAGGGACCTGCCGGTCCGGCCCAGTGAGCCGATCGTCACCATCTCGCTCCGCAGCGACCGGAGATCGTCCCAGTCGCAGATCGGCTCGGGCTCGTCCATCCCCCCATGGATCGAGGCGGTCTCGCCCACGATGTCGGGCGCCACGAACGCCACCGCCGGGTAGCGGTAGCGAACCAGGTTGGGGAGCACCCGCTCGAGGAAGGAGCGGTAGACGCCCTCGAAGGTGAGCAGGACGGCCCGCTCGGGGAGGCCGACCGGGTTCTCCAGGGCGGCCCGGAACTCCTCCATCCCGAGCGGGATCCACCGGTGCCTCCGGAGCGTCCCCATCTGGCTCCGGAAGCGCTCCTCGGGGATCGCCGTGGTGGTGAGCCAGTCCTCCTCGGTCAACGGCCCGATCTTGCGGTAGCGGAGGACGGCGAGCCGGCGGGCGGGGCGTTCGTCGGGCATGCGGCGCAATGTAGCGCGATCGCCTCCTAAAGGAATCCGGGGACCTCCTCGGGTCGCTCCACCAGCGCCTCCGCCCCGTGCGCCAGCAGCTCCTCGGCGTCCCGGAAGCCCCACAGCGCGCCCACCGGATGCATCCCGGCGCGCGCCGCGGTCTCCATGTCGGTTCGGGTGTCGCCGAGGTAGAGCCAGCGGGCGGGGGGAATCCCGACCTCCCGCGCGATCCTCAGCGCGCCGGCGGGGTCGGGCTTGCGGGGGACCTCGTCCGATTCGCCCAGCACGGCGGCGAAGGGCCACTCGCCCAGCAGCTGCTCGGCCATCCAGGCGGTGGCGGGGTGGGGCTTGTTGCTCAGGACCGCCATCGGGACGCCCCGCTCGGCCAGGGCGTCGAGCATCTCCGGGACGCCGGGGTAGGGGCGGCTGCGGTCGAGCATGTGCTCGGTGTAGTAGTCGCGCAGCTCCTCGGTGACCGCCCCGTGCATTTCCTGGACC
>JAWVZN010000066.1:0-11457 GCA_033722155.1 Gemmatimonadota bacterium
AGAGACCGGCGGCGACGGCGGCTCCGCCACCCCCGCTGCTGCCGCCGGGTGTCCGGCTTCGGTCCCACGGGTTGTTCGTCCGGCCGAAGACGGGGTTGTTCGTCTGCCAGTCGGTGGCGAGGAGAGAGAGGTTGGTCTTGCCCAGGACGATCGCGCCCGCGTTTCGCATCCTCGCCACGACGGTCGCGTCCTCCGCGGGGACGTGATCTTCGAGCGGGGGAAATCCCGCCGTCGTCTTCAGGCCCGCGGTTTCGAAGCAATCCTTGATCGTCACCGGCACCCCGTGCAGGGGTCCCCACACCTCTCCTCGGGCGAGAGCCTCGTCCGCCTCGCGGGCGCGGCGGCGCGCCCCTGCCTCGTCGAGCGTGACGACCGCGTTCAGGGCTCGGTCGTGCCTCGCGATCTGTCGCAGATGGGCCTCCAGAACCTCTTCGGCGGATGCCGCTCGGTCGCGAATGGCCCTCGCCAGCTCGCAGGCGGTCTGGAAAACCAGGAGGATCATGGCCTTGGTTGGATCACCCCCTTTCATTTCGCGAGGGATGTTACCTGAACCGTTACCCGACCAGCGGACTCACGGGGTGGCTAGGGGATGCCACACTCGAAGCTCGCGGCCTCGTCGGGGTCACCCTCCCCTTTGTATACGGCGCGCTGCGGGTAGGGACAGATCGGGCGGGTCCACTGTACGCCGCCCGTCGAGTCAGTCTTGGTCGTGAGCAGATACGTCGGCGCCTCGTCCTGCTCGACCCACCGCTCCAACGCGGTGAGGGGGTCGAACCCGTTTTGCGTGATGCCTGGTCCCTCTCCGATACCGCAGTGATCCATGCCCGGTACCATGAACAGTCGAAAGAAGTTCTGCGTGGTCCGGCGGCTGCCGACGTGCTCTTCGACCGCTTCGTAGTACGCGACCGTTTCGATTGGAGGTGGTGCCACGTCCGCCCAGGAATGCCACATCAGGAGCTTGCCCCCGCTTTCCCGAAACGCGTCCAGGTCGGGGTCGTCCACGTTGTACATTTGTCCCATGTGCTCCATACGCTGCGGATCGCGATCGAAATCGAAGTCCGCCACGGAATAGTGGTCACCGGGATCTTCCGGGAACGCCATATAGCGAAGAAACTGTACACTGTGACGGCGCGAAAAGTCGTCGCGGCTGTTCTCCGTTTCTCCCGTGATCCCGAATCTCCCGTCCCAGTACGGCTCGGATCCCGGCGGCAATCCTGCATACAGCTGCCGTCCTTCGGAGTCCCTCGGACCGGCATAGAACGCTTCGACCGCTTCCACCTCGTCCGCTGTCAGGCAACTCCCGGTCTCATCCCCGCTGCAGGCCAGCGTCGCCGGATCGAACCGGCAGGAACGCGGATCGCTGACGAGCCCGTCCTCGAGCCCGTCGAGCGCGTCACAGGCCTCGTAGACGGCTTCCTTGAGGAGCTGGACTTCCACCGGTGTGATGACGTTCCTGCCGTCGGGTCCGGCGTTCGCCCTGGCCAGCCACGCTCCCAGCAGTGCGGTTCCTGTGACCTTCGGGTGCGGGCATCCACTGATGAGGCCATCGAAGTCGTCGGGATAGCGCAACGCTTCCATGATCGCCTGGCGTCCGCCGGTAGAGCAACCGGCGAAGTAGGACCGCTCGGGATGCTGGCCGTAGAAGGTCTCGATGAGGATTTTGGTGACCCGGGCTGTCTCGTGAACAGCGCGATATGCCCAGTCGATTTCCGCCTGCCGATCGTGATACGCCCACCGGCCGTCGAACAGGTCTTCCCCCCAGTGCCCGCCGTCCGTGGTGGAGACGGCATATTGCCGTTTCAGCCCATGATTGATGGCATTGATGAAACCGGGATCGTCACTCTCCAGCGTGCCACAGTACCCGCCGCATCCAGCCATGTAGAACTTGCCGTTCCAGTCGGCGGTCGGCAGGCGAATCTCGAAATTGATCGCCGGACGGACGTATCCGAGCACGCGGCAGTACGCGGGCAGGCTGTCCGTGGCCGGGACCACGGTGGCGGAGAGGAGGTTGGTGTCCTCGATGCGCAGCTCGGCCAGCGCGGGACAATCCTGCGCACGGGCGTGCCGGCCGAAGGGGACGAGCAGGACGAGGGGCAGAACCAGTGCGAGGAGCGATATCGGGACTTCTGTTCGCGGGTTCATGTCGTACCTCCAGGAATGAATCCCGGGATCAGCGCTCCGACTCTCTCCGAGACTTCCGGAGGAGTTCGTAGTTGTGTCGGACCTGAGGATCGTCGGGCCGGAGCTCGAAGGCGCGATGGTAGTGCTTCTCCGCCTCGTCCAGCTTCCCCCGCTCGTGGAGCAGCGCGGCCAGGTTGTTGTGGGCCTCGGCGTATTCGGGCCACGCGTCGATCGCCGCCCGGTAATGCTCCTCGGCCTCGCTCGACCGTCCCTCCCGCTCCAGGAGGAAGGCGTAGTTGTAGTGCGCCTGGGGATGATCGGGGCTCATCTCGAGAGCCCGGCGGAACTGCTCCATCGCCTCGTCCACCCGTCCGCGATCCTCGAGCAGCACGGCGAGGTCGTTGTGGATCTCGGGGCTCGGGCGAAGCTCGATCGCGCGGCGGTAGCGGTCCTCCGCTTCCGCGAGAGCTCCCCGGGTCCGCAGGAGGTTGGCGTGGGCGTGGAGGGCTTCCACGTAATCGGGCCTGGATTCCAGCGCGTCCCGGTAGTGGGAGGCCGCCTCGTCCGGTCGATCCAGATCTTCGAGCAGGCGGGCGAAGTTGTAGTGGGCTTCGGCGTACTCGGGCCTCAGCCGGAGCGCCTCCCGATAGTGCCGTTCCGCCTCCTCCTCACGCCCCCGGCCGCGCAGCAGGATGGCGAGGTTGTTGTGGGCTTCGGGATAGTCGGGCTGGAGCTCCAGGGCCTTCCGGTACGCCTCCTCCTCCTCGGCGGTGTCCTCGCGCTCCGTCCCGATCAGGGCCGCGGCCTTGAGGAACCAGTCCTCCGCGGTCATCGGCCGGTCGGGGCGCTCTTCCGGTTCCCGTTCCTCGAAGGCGAGGATCCGGTGGAGTCTGCGCTCGCGCAGATGGTCTCCCTCGAGGGCGTGTGGGCCGTCGACCTCGACCCGATAGAGGGGGAGATCGATCAGATCCAGCACGTTCTCGGTGACCAGGAGGGAATCGGCACCGGCGGCGCTCTCGACCCGCTTCGTGAGCACGATCCCCCGGCCGACCCACGCCTCGCCCTCGAGCCTCACGCACTCCCCGAAATGGCAGCCGATCCGGAGCGGGACCTGGAGATCGCCCGCGTTTCCCAACGCTTCGCCGACGCGATCCCGCCACAGCTTCACAAGCTGCAGGCCGAAGCGCACCCCGGCGTCCGGGCTCTCGAAGAGGAAGAGGTGGCCGTCGCCGGTGAAGTTTCGATGGACGCAGCCGTACTGGCTCGCCACGCGCTCCGCAAGGCTCCGGTACTCGCCCAGCAGGGCGAGCATCCGCTCGCGCGGCAGGCGTCCCCACGCCTCGGAGTGGCGCTCGAGGTCGGCGAACACGACGCAGCGGTAATGGACGTTGCCGTGCATGAGGGCTTGCCGTCCGCCTTCGCTCGGGTATCCTCACGCGAGAGTCGCGGTACCGACGCCCACGAAGGAGGGAGTATGCCCAGGTACATGGTCGAACGCCACCTGCCCGGTTTCGCCGAGGATCAGCTCGCCGAAGCCGCCGGGAAAGCGAAGGAGACGACCGAAAAGATGCGCGAGGAGGGGAAGCCGGTGCGCTACCAGCGATCCACCTTCGTCCCCGGGGAGGAGAAGTGCTACTGTCTGTTCGAGGGATCCTCGGAGGAGGAGGTGCGCGAGGCCAACGAGCGTGCCGAGCTGCCGTTCGAGCGGATCGTGGAGGCGCGCCACATCTCCGAGGACGAGGTGTAGCGGGCCTACCCTCCGGCGTCCCGCTGCAGCTGCACGATGTCCATGTCCTCTCCCAGTACCACCAGCACGTCGCCGCCGGTGATCTCGTAGGAGGGCTCGGGGTTGAACGCCATCCCCTCCTCGCGCTTCACCGCCACGATGATCACCCCGTAGCGGCCGCGGATCGCGCACTCCTCGATCGTCTGGCCGGAGAGCTCCGAGGTCTCGGAGATCCGGATGTCGGCGAGGCTCAGCTGGAGGGCTTCCTGCGCGGTGACGATCTCCATGAACTCGACCGCGGTCGGGTTGACCGCCGCCTGGAGCACCCGGAGCCCGGCGATCCGGGCCGGGGAGACCACGTCGTGAGCGCCGGCGCGCTTCAGCCGCACCTCGCCCTGCTCGTCGGTGGCGCGGGCGATCACCTTGATGTTCGGGTTCAGGTCGAGCGCCTCGATCGTGAGGTACAGGTTCTCCGCGTCGGAGGCGAGCAGGGCCAGCAGGGTCCTGGCGCGGCGGATTCCGGCCTGCTCCAGCACCGGCTCCTCGGTGGCGTCGCCGACGATGTAGGGAAAGTCCTCGTTGCGGAGCGTGGACTCCAGCTCGGAGTCGATCTCGATCACGCACACCGGGATCCCCTCCTGGGCGAGCCCCTCGGCCACCGGCTGGCCCACCTTCCCGAACCCGCAGACGATGTAGTGGTCCTCCATCTCCTCGATCTGGCTCATCATCCGCCTCTTTCCCAAGAAGTCGACGAGTTCCCCTTCGAACAGCCCCTGGGCGACGCGGGCCAGGGTGTAGAGCAGGATCCCGAGCCCGATGATCGCGACCCCGCTCGTGAAGAGCTGTCCGGCAGGGCTCAGGGGATGCACCTCGTGGTAGCCCACGGTCGTGATCGTGATGACCGCCATGTAGAAGGCGTCGAGCAGCGTCCAACCTTCCTCGATCAGCAGATAGCCGACGGTGCCGACACCGAACCATACCACCAGCGCCAGGAGCCCGAAGATGGCCTGGGAGTGGGGGGGACGGAGAAAGCTCGGCCGCATGCGGTTGGAGGGCGCCATGGGGGATCATTCTAGGGTTGCAGCCGATTCCCCGGCAACGGATCGTCGATCTGCCGACATCTCGAACCAACGTGCCCCGACATCCCGCCGTCCATCCGGGGGGTGGCCGGCGTGCGCACGATCCTTGCAGCTCGACCCCGGTCGAACCCGTCCTTACGTCAGCTTGGACCGCTCCCCGACGAGGGCCCTCCCGGGCGGAGACACCGAAAACCGGGAGGAAACGATGACGGAAGATCAGGATCGCGACGAGCGCCAGCAGCAGCGCTTCCCCTTCGACGGGCTCCACGTCTACCAGCGCGCCCAGGAGGCGTGGGAGGTGGCCCGGGAGAGCCTCGGCTCCGACCCGCTCGAGGGCGAGGTGGAGGAGGAGATCCGCCGGGCGGCGATCGGGATCGCCCGCGCGTCGGCGAGGAGCCGGACCAACGGCGGCTTCGCAGCCGAGCTCGAGAACGCGCGGGGATCCCTCCATGCGGCCGCCGCGATCGCCGAGCAGCTCGGCCGGGCCGGCTCCCCGATCGAGGAACGCCTGGACGCCCTTCTGGCCGAGAGCGCGGGGATGCTGGGGGCGCTGATCCGGAGCCTCGGGAAGAGTCCCGCGGAGGCCGGGAAGGGGGTAGCGGCCTGAGCCGGATCGCGCTATTGTTTGAACCGAGCGGAGAGGTGGCCGAGCGGTCGAAGGCGGCACCCTGCTAAGGTGTTATACGGGTATTCCCCGTATCGAGGGTTCGAATCCCTCCCTCGCCGCCATCCAACACGAGAGCGAGCGAAGCGACGACGACGAAGTCGTCGTCGACGAACGACCGAGCCCGCGGATCCGACGAGCTTGCTCGTCAGGGACCGCGGGCTCGGTCGCAGGCGGCCGCGTTCGCGGCCGATTCGCTCGCTCTCGTGTCGGATGGCAGAGCGCCCGCGGCAGCGAAGGGATCGCCGCGAAGCGGCGCATCCCGACCGATCCGGAAACTCCCGAAAGCGAGCGCCCCATGGCCACCGAAAACGACGTCCGCGTCCGCTTCGCCCCCAGCCCCACCGGCTTCCTCCACGTCGGCGGCGCCAGAACCGCCCTGTTCAACTGGCTGTGGGCCCGCCACACCGGCGGCACCCTGGTCCTGCGGATCGAGGACACCGACGTGGAGCGCTCCACCGGGGAGATGATCGCCGACATCCTGGACGGGCTCGAGTGGCTCGGGCTCGAGTGGGACGAGGGCCCGATCCACCAGTCCGACCGGAGGAGCGCCCACCGCGAGGCGGTCGAGGCCCTGGTCGAGTCCGGCGACGCCTACCCCTGCTTCTGCACCGTCGAGGACCTGGAGGCCGAGCGGAAGGCGGCGATCGCCCGCAAGGAGTCCTACGTCTACAGCGGCCGGTGCCGGGACCTGTCTCCCGGCGAGGTGGCCGAGCGGAAGGCGGCCGGTGCGCCCCACACGATCCGCTTCCGGGTGCCCGGCGGCGAGACCACGTGGGAGGACGTGGTGCACGGAAGGACCGCCTTCGAGAACGACACGATCGGCGACTTCATCGTGCTCCGCTCCGACGGCACCCCGGTCTACAACCTCGCCGTCACGGTGGACGACAGGGACGCGGGGATCACGCACGTCATCCGGGGCGACGACCACATCCCGAACACCCCCAAGCAGATCCTGCTGTACCGCGCCCTCGGGGCCGACGTGCCGCGCTTCGCCCACGTGCCGCTGATCCTGGGCTCCGACAAGAGCAAGCTCTCGAAGCGCCACGGTGCCGTCTCGGTTACGGAATACCGCGAAGAGGGGTATCTCTCCGACGCCTTCGTCAACTTCCTCGCCCTGCTGGGGTGGTCCCCGGGGGACGACCGGGAGGTGATGGAGCGGGAGGAGATCGTCGAGGCGTTCACCCTGGACCGGATCACCGGCAAGAGCGCGATCTTCGACGTCGACAAGCTCGAGTGGCTCAACGGCCAGCACCTGAGCCTGGCGGACGGGGAGGAGCTCGCCGAGGTGGCGAAGGATCGGTTCGTCGAGGCCGGGATCGCCACCGCCGACGAGCTGGAGGATCGATGGGAGTGGTTCTGCGAGCTGATGGACCTGGTGAAGACCCGCGCGCGCACCCTGGAGGAGCTGGTCGCCCAGGCCCGCCCCTTCTTCCCGGGACCGGTGGCGTACGCGAGCGACGCGGTGGAGCGCTTCTGGAAGGACCGGGGGACGGCGCTTCGCGTCCTCGAAGTGGCCGCGGCGTTCGTCGAAGAGGAGCCCGACTTCGACGACCTCGAGCGGATGGAGGAGAACCTCCGCGCGCTCGCCGAGGAGCGGGAGGTCTCCGCCGGCAAGGTGATGCAGTCGATCCGGGTGGCGACGACAGGCCAGCGGGTGAGCCCCGGCATCTTCGAGACGATGGCGGCGATGGGGCAGGGGATCGTCCGCGAGCGGATCACGGAGGCGCGGGAGTGGCTCGAGCGGGAGTCCGAGGCCTCGGTTTGAACTTATTAGTGTGAATTCATATTTTTTTAGTATGAAACGCAAGGTGACAGAACGGGGACAGGTCACGATCCCCAAGGGAATCCGCGAGCGATTCGGGATTCGACCCGGCAGCGAGATCGAGTTCCAGGTCGAGGACGGAAGGATCGTGTTGGAGAAGGTGACCGAAGGGGATCCTCTCGACCGTCTGGTCGGCCTGATCCAGGAACGGGTGGATGTCGACGCCTATCTGGAGGAGACGCGAGGCCCGGCCTTCGATCCCGAAACCGATCCCGAAGGTCCGCTCGACGACGAGATCGATTGATCACGGCCCTGGACGCCTCCGTTCTGCTGGACGTGCTCGCGGACGATCCGAGCCATGCCCGCTCGTCCCTTCGATCCATGAAACGCGCCCGGGACCGTGGCCGCCTGACCGTCTCGCCGATCGTCTGGAGCGAGGTTCGGGCGTTCTTCTCGAGCGATGAACAGGTTCGGAAGGCGCTCACGGAAAACGGAGTGGAATTCGATCCGCTCGACAAGGAGAGCGCGGATCTGGCGGGAGCGATGTGGAGAGAGTATCGGCGACGCGGAGGGCCCCGCGAGCGGATCCTGCCCGATTTCCTCGTCGCGGCCCACGCCCGGAGGCGAGCGGATCGACTCCTCACCAGGGACCGGGGTTTTCAGCGCCGATACTTCGGGAAGCTGGAAGTCGTCCATCCGGGTTGATTCTGCATTCGAGGCGGTATGAACGACGCGACGTCGACCCCGTCCGGCGAGCCCGAAACCGCCTCCGACCCCCGTCTTGACCGCCTGAGCGAGCACGACCCGAGGACAGAGCTCCTCGCCTTCGATATCGACGAGTTCGAGGCCGGCCTATCCGAGTGGCTCAAGGCCCGCGGCGAGCCCGCCTACCGGGTCGAGCAGATCGTCAACTGGGTCTATCACCAACGGGCAGAGGACTTCGCGGTGATGACCACCCTGCCGAAGGAGTTGCGGGAGGCGCTGGAGGAGGAGTTCCGTTTCCCCTCGATCGAGCTCGCCGAGGAGCGGGTTGCCTCCGACGGCACCCGGAAGTACCTGTGGACCCTGGTCGACGGGGAGGCGGTGGAGTCGGTCCTGATCCCCGCCGAGGACCGCGACACCTTCTGCGTCTCGAGCCAGGCCGGCTGCGCGCTGGCGTGCTCCTTCTGCGCCACCGGCAAGCTCGGCTACAAGCGGAACCTCACCGTGGGCGAGATCGTCGACCAGGCCCGCCGGCTGCTGGAGCTGCGGGGCCACGAGGAGTACGGGGCGAACGTCGTGTTCATGGGGATGGGGGAGCCGCTTCTGAACTGGGAGAACCTGGGCGAGGCCCTCTCGATCCTGATCGACGCGCGCGCCCTCGACATCGGCGCCCGCCGGATCACGGTCTCCACGGTGGGCGTGCCCGACAAAGTCGTCGCCCTGGGCGAGGAGTTCGACCAGGTGCGGCTGGCGGTCTCCCTCCACTCCGCGATCGACGAGGTGCGCGACGAGATCGTGCCCCTCAACCGCCGCTATCCGCTGCGGCAGCTCCTGGCCGCCTGCCGGCTTTGGAACGACGCCACCGGCAAGATCTTCACCTTCGAGTACCTCCACCTGCCCGGCGTGAACGACCGGCCCGAGGACGTGGGCGCGCTGGCGGAGGCGCTCGACACCGTGCGCGCCAAGGTGAACCTGATGCGGTACAACCCGATCCCCGGCGCCGACTACCGGCGCCCATCGGAGCAGGAGACCGAGGCGTTCGCCGCGGCGATCCGCGAGGCGAGCGGGGCCACGGTGACGGTTCGGGAGAGCCGCGGGCTCGACATCGAGGGGGCGTGCGGGCAGCTGAGGCTCACCCGGGGGGCGAGCGCGGTGCCGTGAGCGCGACGATCGGGATCCTCCGCCCCGGTTCCACCTTCGAGGGGATGATCGAGCGGTTCGGAGACTACGACGTGTGGTTCGCCCGGGCGCTCGAGCCGCTCGGGGTGCGGTGCGTCGTGCAGAACGTGGTGGAGCATCCCCCGTCCCCGCCGGACGAGGCGGACGGCTGGATCGTGACCGGGGCCCGGGCGTCGGTCGTGGAGCCCGCGCCGTGGGCCGAGCGGCTGATGGATTGGATCCGCGAGGCGACCCTGCGGGAGACCCCCCTGCTCGGGGTGTGCTACGGCCATCAGGCGGTGTGCGCCGCGCTGGGCGGGCGGGTCGAGAAGCACCCCGAGGGGTGGGAGATGGGCACCACCGAGGTCGAGCTGACCGAGCGGGGCAGGGAGGACTTCCTCTTCGCGGACTTTCCCGATCGATTCCTGGTCCAGTCCACCCACGAGGACCATGTGGCGGAGACCCCGCCCGGAGCCCAGCTGCTGGCCACCAACCCGCACACGCCGGTCCAGGCGGTGGCCATCGGGGCCACGATCCGCGGCGTCCAGTTCCACCCCGAGGTGACGACCGAGATCTCGCGCGACTTCGTGGAGCGCCGCGAGCACCTGCTCGACGCCCCCGCGAGGGTCGAGGAGGCGCCCTTCGCCGACCGGGTCCTGCGGAACTTCGTCGCCGGGATTTGAGCTCCGACCCGTCCGCCCGCTGGCGGGCCCTCGCGGTCCTGGCGGGGGCGATGGTGCTGGCGATGACGACGTGGTTCTCGGCCACCGCCGCCCTGCCGCAGCTCGTCGAGCGGTGGGACCTCTCCGCCACAGCCAGCGCCTGGCTCACGATCGCCGTCCAGGTGGGGTTCGTCGCCGGGGCGTTCCTCTCCGCCGCCCTCACGATCTCCGACGTCGTTCCTCCGCGCCGCCTCGTGCTCTTCGGGGCGCTCGGCGCGGCGGCCGCCAACCTGGGCCTGCTGGTGGCCGGCGGAGCGGCCTCGGCGATCGGCCTGCGGTTCGCTACCGGGGCGTTCCTCGCCGCGGTCTACCCACCCGCGATGAAGTCGATGTCGACCTGGTTCCGGGAGGAGCGGGGCACCGCGCTGGGCGTCCTGGTCGGGGCCCTCACGCTCGGCTCGGCGGCGCCCCACCTGATCAACGGCCTGGGAGGGGTGGAGTGGCGGATCGTGGTCGTGGCCACCTCGATCCTCACCGTCGCCGGCGGGCTTCTCGCCGAGGTCGTCGGCAGCGAGGGGCCCCACCCGTTCCCCCGGGCGACGTTCGATCCCCGGATGGCGGGCCGGGTGATGGCGGACCGCGGGGTGCGCCTCGCCAGCTTCGGCTACTTCGGCCACATGTGGGAGCTGTACGCGATGTGGTCGTGGTTCCTCGTCTTCTTCGGGGACGTGCTGGCCCGCCACGCGGTCGTCGACGCGGGGCGGTGGGCCGCCTACGCCACCTTCGCGGTGATCGGCGTCGGCGCGGCCGGCTGCTGGGTCGGCGGGGTGATGGGGGACCGGTGGGGGAGGACCCGGACCACCGCGCTCGCGATGGCGGTGTCCGGGACGTGCGCGGTGACGATCGGGGCGATGGTGGAGGCGGCCCCGATCCTCGTCCTCGCGGTCGGGTTGGTGTGGGGAACCACCGTCGTCGCCGACTCCGCCCAGTTCTCGACCATGGTGACCGAGGTGGCGGATCAACGCTACGTCGGCACCGCGCTCACCCTCCAGACCGCGATCGGCTTCACCCTCACCGTGGCGACGATCTGGCTCGTGCCACTCGTCCGCGAGGCCGCCGGCTGGTGGGGCGCCTTCGCGCTGCTGGCGCCGGGGCCGGCCCTCGGGATCGCCGCGATGGTGCGGCTGAAGTCCGCTCCCGAGGCCGGCCGGATCGCCGGCGGGAGGGGGTGAGCCGGGCTACTCCTTCTCGATCTCGACCAGCTCGATCTCGAAGGTGAGGTCCTCGCCGGCCAGCGGGTGGTTGGCATCGAGGGTGACCTCCTCGCCCGAGACGTCGGTGACGGTGACCGGCACCGAGGAGCCGTCCGGCTGTTGCACCTGGAGCTGCTGGCCCTCCTCGGGCTCGATGTCGTCGGGGAACTGGTCGCGATCCACCTGGACGACCCGCTCCTCCTGCCGCTCGCCGTAGGCGCGATCGGTGGGGATCGTCTCGGTGCGGCTTTGTCCCTCTTCCATCTCGACGACCGTGTCCTCGAAGCCGGGGATCACCTGGCTCTCGCCGATCTGAAACTCCAGCGG
>JAWVZN010000067.1:0-11430 GCA_033722155.1 Gemmatimonadota bacterium
CCCCGGCATCGCACGGCGTGGAGGGGATCGAACTGCTGTCGCCGACACGGACGCGGCGGGGCGGCCTCGCGCCGCCCCGCCCGCTCCCGCGTCAGCCGGCGACCTCGGAGGCGTACCGCTCGAGCGCTTCGGCGACGGTGCGCACCGCCTCGGCGGGCCCCACGAACTCCTCCACCGTCACCTCCTTGTGCTCCAGCTTCTTGTAATCCTCGAAGAAGCGGTGGAGCTCGGCGAGGCGGTGGGACTGGAGCTCGTCGATGTGCTCGTAGCCCCGGTACTCGGGGTCGTCGAGGTGGACGCACAGGATCTTTTCGTCCTTCAGCCCCTGGTCCTCCATCATCATCATCCCGATCGGCCGGGCCCGCAGGACCGCGAGGGGGACCACGGACGCCTGCATCAGCACGAGCACGTCCAGCGGGTCGCCGTCCTCGCCCAGCGAGCGGGGGATGAAGCCGTAGTTGGCGGGGTACACGACCGAGGAGTAGAGCACCCGGTCCACCGTCAGGGCCCCGGTGGGCTTGTCCACCTCGTACTTCACCTTCCCGCCCTTCGGGATCTCGATCACCGCCCGGAACTCGTCGGGGGCGTCGGGGCCGGGTTCGAGGTCGTGCCAGGGATGCATCGCTCCGAGAAGGTACTCCGGATCGGGTGCCGGGGCAGGGTCACTCCCCGCGGTCGGTCCCGGCCGCGCCGGCCCCGGCGCCGGCGGGCTCCCGCTCGTCGAGGGACACCAGGACGGGCCGGACGGCGAGGACCAGGGCCCCGCGCTCGGGATCGGGGCGGGCGCTGCCGAGGACGACCGTCTTGTCCGCGGGCACCCGCATGGCCGTCTCGATGATCTCGCCGAACCGGTCGGTGACGAGGGCGACCTCGAGGAACACCCGCCCGCCTCCCTCGGCGGAGCGGATCTCGTGGACCCGGGCGACGATCCGGTACCGCGTGTCCCCTTCGCGGAACACCTGGGAGGACTGGCCTCCCTCCACGGCCCCCATCTGCGTCTCGGCGATCAGACGGTACCCCTCGAACCGGAACAGCTCCCGCAGCGTCGGCTCGATGCCGGCGATCCGCGGGTCGGGGGAGGGGTCTCCGTCGGCCTCGATGAGCTGGAACCGGAGCCGCGCCGCCGGCGCCTCGCGGTCGTGCCGATCGAGGACGCGGCCGATCCGCTCGAGGTTGTCGGGCGTCTCCCGGACCGTGATCCCGCCCGGGAACCGGCTGATCTTGCCCGGGCTCTCCTCCCGGTCGGCGTAGACGTATGGCTCGACGATCCCGATCGCCTCGTCGGGCTCGAGGTGCTCCAGCTCGAACGTGCGGGTCTCCAGGTCGGAGCCCCCGCCGCAGGCGGCGAGGACCGCCAGGGCGAGGCCGGTGACGGTGGCGCGAGGGCGGCGAATCATGGTGCCTCCCGGGTGGAAGGTTCGTAGAACCACACGACGACGACCGAGGGATCGGTCCCCTCGAGGACGGCCACGTGCCGGTCGGGCGGGGGCTCCAGCGTGAAGCCCCCGGGTGGGCGGCGGGCCGCGGAGGCGTCGATTCCGGAAGGCGGGCCGGCGGGCTCCCTGGCGAGCAGCACGATCGCCGCGACCGCGGCCGCGGCGGCCGCCGGGATCCAGGCGCGCCGGGCGAGCCGCCGGATTCCGGGGTGCGTGCCGTCCGCTTCGCGTCCCTCCGCCTCCCCGGGACGGACCCGGGCCGCGAGCCCGGAGAGCGCCCGGTCGAGCTCCCGCTGGGCCTCGAGGACGCGGGAGGTCTCCTCCCGGCACCGCGGGCACGCCTCGAGGTGCGCGGCCAAGGCCGGATCTTCCCGCCCCGCCAGCTCGGCCGGGTCGGCGATCAGGATCGCCTCGCGGGCCCGATCGCACCTCACGGCGCCCCCCGATCCGGCCCGTCTTCGAGGGCGAGGATCCGCTCGCGGATCGCCCGCCGGGCCCGGTGGAGGTGGGTGCGGACGGTCACCGGCTCGAGCTCCAGCATGGCCGCGATCTCGGCCGGGGCGTGTCCCTGGAGGTCGGCGAGGTCGAAGACCGTGCGCTGCCGGTCGGGGAGCTCCTCGCAGAAGACGCGGACCAGCGCCGCCAGCCGACGGGCGTCCAGCCGGGCGTCCGGGCCGGGAGGGGCCCGATCCTCGATCGATCTCCGGAGCTCCTCCACGTCGACCTGGCGGCGCCGGTCGCGACCCCGCAGGAACGCGGTGCACGCGTTGGCGGTGATCCGGTAGAGCCAGGTGGTGAACCGCGCCCGCCCCTCGAATCCGGCGAGGTGGCGGTGGAGGGAGAGGAGGACGCTCTGGGCGACGTCCTCGGCGTCGTCGGGGTGGCCGGTCCGGGCCAGCGCCCACCGGTAGACCCGGGGGCGGATCCGCTCCAGCAGGGCGCCCAGCGCGGCGTCGTCGCCGGGGGCGGATCGGGCCAGGGCTTCCAGGGTCTCGTCTGCACGCTCCCTCTCGCTCAAGGGCTCCTCTTCACATGGCGCGCCGGGTGCGGCGCCGGAGATCGGTCCCTCGGTCGCTCTTCTGCTCGTTGGAGCGGGATCGGGACCGGGGCGTTTACAAGGGGGAGGATCGGCGGGCCCCCGGACGGCGCGGAACTCAGCCGCCGCGGGTCTCCGCCAGGAGCCGCTCGGCGGCGGCGCGCCATTCGGGGTAGGGGCCGAGCAGGGCGACCGCCTTCTCCAGCACGCCCGCGGCGCGGGCGCGATCGCCCAGGGCGATCCGGGCCCGGCCGAGGTGGTAGTAGGCGAACCCGTTGGAGGGGTCGATCCGGATCGCGCGGAGCAGGCGCCGGGCCGCCACGTCGGGCTGGCCGGCGATCAGGTACCCCTTCGCCTCCTCCACCAGGCTCGAACTCGAGTTGCGGCGGGGCGTCCCGGCGCCGGGGTCGGCGGCGTTGGCGCGATCGGTGGAGATCTCCCTCGGGCGGGGAGCGGGGGCGTCCTCCTCCTCGCGGTCGGCCCCGCGGCGCTCCTCGGGGGGCCCGGAGCGCGCGGACGGCGTCGTCCGTCCCGCGTCCCGGTCGCCCCCGCTGGCGCAGGCGATCGAGAGGAGGAGGAGCGGGGCCCACGGGAGGCGGAGTCCCGGGGGAAGGCGGCGGCGGATCGAGCCGGGGAGCATCAGAAGACCCACCATCCGTCGTCGTCACCTTCGTGGAGGTGGCACTCGAAGCGGGGCTCGGTCCCCTTCACGAACACCTCGTAGCGGGTGACCGGACACCCGGGGGCGGCGAGCTCGCCGGTGTCGGGATCCACCTCGACGAGCACGATGTTCCGGGGCGCCGGGAACTCCGGGCTCCGGTCGCCGTAGCCGGAGCGATGCATGAAGTCGATCCAGATCGGCAGCGCCGCCCGGCTCCCGGTCAGACCCAGCGAGGCGTTGTCGTCGTAGCCGACCCAGGCGAGGGCGACGATCTCGGTGGTGTAGCCGACGAACCACGCGTCCCGGTAGGAGGAGGTCGTCCCGGTCTTCCCCGCCGCCCGGCCGCGATAGCCGAGCGCCCGGGCGCGGCTCGCGGTGCCCCGGTCGAAGACGTCCTGGAGCATGTGGTTGACGAGATAGACGGCGTCCGCGGGCAGAGCCCGCTCCATCTCCACCTCCTCGTGCTGCACCACCTCGCCCTCCTCGTCGACGGCGGCGAGGATCGAGACGGGGTCGGTCCGGATCCCTCCGTTGGCGAGGGTGGCGTAGGCGACACCCATCTCGAGCGGGGTGACCTCGAAGGCCCCCAGCGCGAGAGAGGGGACCGGCTGGAGCCGGCTCTCGATGCCCGCCTCGTGAGCGGTGCGGGTGACCCGGTCGAGGCCGACGTCGAGGGCGAGCCGGCTGGTGGCGATGTTCATCGAGCTGGTGAGCGCCGTCCGCAGGGTCACCGCGCCATTGTAGCCCCCGCCATAGTTGTCCGGCGACCACACCTTCCCGCCCGCCTCGACCTCGAAGGGGACGTCGTCGACGAACGAGGTGGGGGACCACCGTCCGGGGGTGAGGAAGGCGGTGAGATAGACGAACGGCTTGAACGTCGAGCCCGGCTGGCGCCTCGCCTGGGCGGCCCGGTTGAACTGGGAGGTCCCGTAGTCCCGGCCGCCCACCATCGCCCGGACGAAGCCGGTCTGGGGGTCGAGGACGACGAACGCCCCCTGGAGCTCGCCGGCCCGCTTCCTGAGCCGCGGGTACCCCTCCTCCAGGTGGGTCAGCCCCGCGGCCACCGCTTTCTCGGCGGCGACCTGGAGACCCATGTCGAGAGTGGTGAAAATTCGCAGCCCCTGGCTCTCGAGCAGCCGCCGGGGAAAGCGCTCGGCCAGCTCGCGGAGGACGAAGTCGACGAAGTGGGGGGCGTCGTTCCACCGCTCCTCGACCGCGCGCACCCGCATCGGCTTGCCCCGCGCGCGAGCGAACTGGTCGTCGGTGATCCGCTCCTGCTCGTGCATGAGCCGGAGCACGAGATCCCGGCGCTCGCGCGCCCGCTCCGGATCGCGGTGGGGGTTGTAGCGGCCGGGGTCGCGGATCAGGCCCGCCAGGGTGGCGGCCTGGGCCAGATCGACCTCCCGGACCGACTTCCCGAAATAGAAGCGGGCCGCCTCCTCGATCCCCATGATGCTCGAGGCGCCGCGCTGGCCGAAGTAGATCTCGTTCAGGTACGCCTCGAGAATCGCCTCCTTGGAGTACTTCGCTTCGAGGATGAGGGCCATCGACGCCTCGACCAGCTTGCGGCGGTAGGTGCGCTCGGCGGTCAGCCAGTAGTTCTTGACGAGCTGCTGGGTGATGGTGGATCCCCCCTGGACCCGTCCCCCGGCGCGGAGGTTCGCCACGAACGCTCCCGCCATGCGGATCGGGTCGAGGCCGGGATGGTGGTGGAAGCGGGCGTCCTCGACCGCGAGGATCGCCTCGATGGCGTGGGAGGGGACCTCCTCGAGGTCCACCGGGGTGCGATCCTCCATCTTCCGGTCGAAGACGACTCCGATCACCTCCGGCTCGAGCGCGGCGGTGTCGAGCGGCTCGCCGGAGCGGGCGTGGGTCACCCTCCGGATCACGCCCCCGCGCGTCTCGACGCGGACCGGGTAGGCGGGGTTCTCCCCCTCGGGGTACTCGAAGGCGTGAAGGTAGACGAGCCAACGTCCCTCGCCCTTCGCGTACTCGCCGGGCTCGTCGACCCCGCCGGCCTGCTCGAGATAGCCCAGCCGTTCGAGGCGGGCCTCGAAGTTCTTCGCGTCGAACGGCTTGCCGGGGTGGAGGAGGGTGGCGTCGGAGTACACCTTCGAGGGGACGTTCCACCTGCGCCCCTCCCACTTCGCCGTCACCCGCCGCTCGAGGACGACGAAGGCGATCGCGAGCGCGACCAGCAGGACCGCCATCACTCCGGCGCCGATCTCGAGCGCCCGGCGGGACGTGAGCGCGCGTCGAAGGGGGTTTCGTGGGCTCATCGGGAAGGCATCGGGTTCGGGAACCGACCGGATCGGGGCCAGACCGGTCGAAGGTATCGCGCGGACAACCTACACCGAAGCGGGCCGCGTGTGCCGCTCCGGTCCCCGTGGCGACGCTCCACGCGGAACCCCCTCACGCATCGAGGGAGTCGAGAAGACGGAGCCAGTTTCCGCCCAGGACCGCGGCGCGCTCGGACTCGCCGAAGCCCCGTTCCGCCAGGGCTCCGGCCACGGAGGGGTAATCCTCCACCCCGCGGATTCCCCGCGGCAGGGCGGGCACGCCGTCAAGGTCGGAGCCCAGCGCCGCCGTCTCGATCCCGCCGACCTCCACGATCCGCTCGAGGTGGTCCCCGATCGAGGTCACGTCCGCCGCGCCGGGGTCGTGGGGGGTGAGGTACTCCGGCATGAACGCCACCCCGACCACCCCGCCGGTAGCGGCGACGGCGCGGATCTGATCGTCGGTGAGGTTCCGGAAGTGGGCCCCCCGGGCCTCGGTCGCGGCGTGGGTGACGGCGACCGGGCGGGTGGCGATCGCGATCGCGTCCCGGAAGGTGGACGGGGCCGCGTGGGCCAGGTCGACGAGGATGCCGAGGCGCTCCATCCGGCGCACCACCTCGCGCCCCAGTCGGGAGAGGCCCCCGTGGAGCCGCTCCCCGCCGCCGGCGTCGCCGAGCTCGTTGGAGTTCATCCAGGTGAGCGTCAGGTACCGGACGCCGAGCACCCGCAGCCGCTCCAGGTTGCCCGGATCGCCCTCGATCGCCTGCCCGTTCTCCACCCCGGCCAGCAGCGCGAGCCGGCCCGAGCCCGCCAGGGCGCGGACCGCCTCCGCCGAATCCGCCAGCGCGACCCGCTCTGGATGGGACCGGGCCAGCTCCCGGACGGCGCCGAGCAGGGCCTCGCAGCGGGCGAGGGCGCCCTCGGGGGCGAGCTCCGGATCGATCCAGGCGGCGAAGAAGGCGGCGTCGAGGCCCGCCTCGCGCATCCGGGGAAGGTCGGCGTGGACCCTGGCCGAGCCCCGGACGAGGTCGATCCCCTCGTCCACCATCCGGAGCGGGGTGTCCATGTGCCCGTCCACGACGATCGCGTCCTCGATCACGAATCCGAATATCCAGCGGGAGGGAAGCGCCGGCATGACATTGACATCAAATTATTGGATATCGTATAATTGCTCTTCCCATGAACGACCCGTCCGACCCCGTTCTGCACCCCGAGGCCCGCTCCGCCGAGCGGCGCGCCCTGGATCGGTGGGCCGACTCCGCGCTCGCCGACAAGCTGGGGCCGACCTTCATGGTGCTGGGCAAGCTTCTGAGGAGGCGCATTCGCCTCGCTCTCGCCGAGGCCGGCCTCGGCCTCACCGCGGCCCAGGCACGGGCCATCGTCATGCTGCACTTCCACGGTCCGGTCTCCCAGCAGACGCTCGCCGCCCTCACCGACGTCGAGCCCTCCATGCTCGTCAGCACGCTCGACGTGATGGAGCGGGAAGGGCTCGCCAGGCGCCATCGCAACCCGGATGATCGTCGCGCCTACCTGGTCCACCTCACCACGGAGGGCGAGCGGCGGGTTCCGAAGCTCTTCGCCCTGTGGGACGAGGTCGAGGCGGAGCTCGTCGGCGACCTGACCGCCGAGGAGCAGGAGACGCTCCGCGAACAGGTGCTCCGGCTGATCGGCCGCCTCTCTCCCGGGGAGGAGCCGAGCGGATGACGCGACCGAATCCGCTCCGCGTGCCGCCCGAGAAAAAGGCGGCCCGCCACGAGGGCGGGCCGCCGGAGTGCGGCCCGTGCCGGGTCAAACACGAACCGCGGGTGATCCCCGGAAGGGGGACTCCCGGGAATCGATTGCCGGGGCGTTGCACCCCGACACCACAATATATCCCCGAAGGAGAGGGATTGTTCAAGCCCCGCTTCCCCGACGGACGTTTCCTGCGCCCCGCGATCCTCGCGATCGGGCTCGCCGCCACGGTCCTCCTCGCCCGTCCCGCTCCGGCGCAGATCGCCGATCCGGATCCCTCCGCCGTCCCGGAGATGACGGTCGAGGAGGCGGTCTCGCTCGCGATCGAGGCGAACGAGAGCGTCCGGATCGCCAGGGCGGGGGTGGACCGGACCGAGGGCCGGGTGCGCGAGGCGTTCTCGCGGGCGCTCCCGGACGTGACCGGCAACTACCGGATGACCCGCAACCTCCAGCGGCCGGTCCTCTTCTTCGACCAGGAGGGCGAGACGGTCCAGATCTCGATCGGCGACCAGCAGGAGCACGCCTTCTCGCTCTCCGTCGAGCAGCCGATCTACGACAGGAGCCTCGGTGCGGCGGTCACGGCCGCCCGCCACGGTCGCGCCGCCAGCGAGGCGAGCTACCGCCGTACGCTCTCGGACGTCGCCTTCCGGGCGCGCTCGGCCTACTACGACGCCCTGCTCGCCGAGGCGCTGGTCGGGGCGCGCGAGAACGCGCTTCGGCTGGCCGAGGAGCGGCTGCGCCAGGTGGAGCGGTTCCACGAGGTGGGCACCGCCTCGGACTTCGATCTGCTCACCGCGCAGGTGGGGGTGGAGAACGAGCGTCCGCCACTCATCCGCGCCCGCAACCGGATGGCGCTGGCGAGGAACCAGCTCAAGCGGGTGGTGGGGGTGGCGATCGCGGCCCCGGTGCGGCTGGCCGACTCCCTCGCCTACGCCCCGGTGCCGGTCGATCTGGAGGCCGCCCTCGAGCGCGCCTTCCGGGAGCGGGACGACCTGAAGGCCCAGCGCGAGGCGGTGGCCCTGCAGCGGGAACTCGTCGCGGTGGAGCGGGCCGAGGGGTTCCCCACCCTCTCGCTCATGCTCGATCTCACCCGCCGCGCCTCGTCCGCGGACTTCGTCCCCGAGGATCGCGACTTCAGCCAGTCCGCGTCGGCCGCGCTGATGCTCAGGATCCCGATCTTCGACGGTCGCCGGGCCGAGGGGCGCGAGCTCCAGGCGCGGGCGGACCGGGTCGCGGCGACGGAGCGACTCCACGCGCTGGAGCGCGACATCCGCGTGCAGGTGCAGGACGCCTGGCAGTCGGTCCGGGCCGCCGCCGAGGAGGTGGAGGCCACCCGGGCCACGGCGGAGCGCGCCCGGGAGGCGTATCGGATCGCGCTGGTCCGGTTCCGCCAGGGTCTCTCCACCCAGCTCGAGCTCGACGAGGCCGAGCAGGACGTCTTCGAGGCCGAGTCGAACGCCGCGCGGGCGCTGTACAGCCACATGCTCGCCGCCGCGCGGCTCGAGAACACGATGGGTGCGCGATGAGGACGCGTCTCCTCCTCGTCCTTCTTCTCGGGCTCGCCGGGCCCCATCCGCTTCTCCGGGCGCAGGAGGCCGACCCCGCGGGGGCGCCGCCCCCCGGCGGGATCGTCCCCGAGGCGCGGGACTACGCCCTGGGGGTCGCCGGGGCGTGGCTCCGCTGGGACGGCGACGCTCCGTACGAGGACACGGCGCTGGTGGCGCTCGAGATCGATCGCGCCCTGTGGTCGCTCTTCCGTGGGCGAGCCGGTGTCTCGGCGGGCTCCACGAGCCTGACCGCGGGCCCGGTGGAGGACCTGGACACGTGGGTGATGTCGTTCGACCTGCAGCTTCTGCTCGGCGCCGACTTCGGTCCCTTCCGACAGGTCGGCGTCGTGCCGTACGCGATCGGCGGGGTGGGCTCGCTCGTGACGAACCCCGAGGGCCGCGGAGAGATGGACCTGCCCACCCGGTCCCAGTCGATGTGGACCTACGGGGCCGGCGTCCGCGGCCGCGTGGCGGACCGGTGGGAGGCCCGCCTCGAGGGGACGGTCCAGGGCGTCCGGCTCGCGGACCCGGTCGACCCCCAGGATCGCGAGAGCGACACGATCCACAATACCCGATGGGAGGGAAGCGTACAGTGGCTTTTCTGAGATCGATCTCGGCGATCGCGCCGATCGCGCTGGCGACTGCGCTCGCCCTCGGTTGCGGCGGCGACGAGGGCGCCCGCGGCCCCGGCGCGACGATCGTGGACACGGTGCGCGTGCGGACGATGGACGTGCCCGCGCTCGTCGCGGCGGTGGGCACCGTCGAGGCGGATCATCGGGCCACCGTCGAGCCGGAGGTGGAAGGGCGGGTGGTGCGGATCCTTCGCGACGAGGGGAGCCGGGTCGCCGCCGGCGATCCCGTCGTCCAGCTGGACCCCGCTCCGTACCGCGACGCCGTCCAGTCGGCCGAGGCCGAGCTGGCGCGGGCCCGGGCGACGCTGTCCGCCGACGAGAAGCTTCTCGGTCGCTACGACCGGCTGATCGAGGTCGGCGCGATCGATCCCCAGACGTACGAGAACCTCCAGGCGAGGGTCGAGAGCGAGCGGGCCGCGGTGCAGCAGGCCAGAGCCCGGCTCGCGACGGCGCGCCGGGAGCTCGCCCGCTCGACGGTGCGGGCTCCCTTCTCCGGCACCGTGGGGAAGCGGATGGTCCAGCTGGGGGAGTACGTCCGCGCCGGCGGGGGTGGAGACGGCGGCAGCGGACTGTTCGAGCTCGTCGACGCCACCCCCGTGAAGGTCCGCTTCGAGGTTCCCGAGACCCACGTGGAGGAGGTCGACGTGGGTGACCGGGTCCGATTCCGGGTCCGCTCCGACACCGTGTCCGCCCGGCTCGCCGAGGTGAACTACGTGAGCCCCCGGATCGACCCCGAGACCCGCACCTTCGAGGTCACCGCGCTCTACTCGAACCCCGATCTCCGGGTGCGGCCCGGCGCGTTCGCAGACGTCGAGGTCACCACGGCGGTGAACGAGGACGCCGCCGTGGTGCCCGAGGAGGCGCTCTACACCGAGGGCGAGGACAACTACGTCTTCGTGGTGGCCGACTCCACGGCGTCGAAGCGTCCGGTCGAGGTGGGGGTGCGGCTCGACGGCCTCGTGGAGATCCGGGAGGGGGTCGAGCCCGGGGAGGCGGTGGTCACCGCCGGACAGCACGGACTCCGCGACGGGGCGCCGGTGAGGATCGCACCTTCCGAGACCGAGCGGCTCGAGAGGGGCTGAGCCGTGTTCGTCTCCGACACCGCGATCCGGCGCCCCATCTTCACCGTCATGGCGATGACGGCGCTGATCCTGTTCGGCTACCTCGGCTACCGCGCGCTCGGGATCAACCGGTTCCCGAACGTCGACTTCCCGGACGTCACCGTGACGACCGTGCTGCCCGGCGCCAGCCCGGAGGTGATGGAGTCGGCCGTCACCGACGTGATCGAGAACGAGCTCAACTCGATCGAGGGGATCCGTCACGTCACGTCCACCTCGCGTCTCGGCGTCTCCAACGTCACCGCCGAGTTCGAGCTCGACCGCGACATCGACATCGCCGCCCAGGACGTGCGTGCCAAGGTGTCCGCGGTGGAGCGCCAGCTGCCGCGTGACGCCGAGCCCCCCACGGTCTCCAAGCTGGACATCGCCGCCCAGCCGATCATGTGGGTCGCCATCCAGGGAGACGACTACCAGCAGCTCGGGGAGTACGCCCGGTGGACGCTGCGGCCGCGGCTCCAGACGGTGGAGGGGGTGGGCGACATCCGGATGGGAGGCTACCGGGAGCGCGAGATCCGGATCTGGATCGATCGGGGGAGGCTCGAGGCGTACGGCATGACCGCGGGCGAGTTCGTCCGCGCCCTGCGGGAGCAGAACGTCGAGGTGCCGGGCGGCAACCTGGAGTCGGGGGCCCGGGAGACGATCGTCAAGATCCAGGGCGAGATGCCCACCGTGGAGGCCTTCGAGCGGGTGGTCCTCGCCTACCGGGACGGCGCGCCCGTCCGGGTCGCCGACATCGCCCGGGTCGAGGACGGCCTCGAGCCCGCCCGGGGCGTCGCTCGCTACAACCGCAACCCGTCGATCGGCCTGGGCATCGCACCACGCTCGGGCGCCAACGCGGTCGCGGTCGCCGAGCGGGTGAAGGAGCGCCTCGACGAGCTCGAACCCGTCTTCCCGGCCGGAATCCACAACGACATCGCCATCGACGGCTCCGAGGCGGACCCCCGCTCGATCGCCGCCCCCCCCAAGGAGCAGCGCAACGGCGGCATCTTCGCG
>JAWVZN010000068.1:0-11147 GCA_033722155.1 Gemmatimonadota bacterium
CACGTCGAGAACCCGGTTCCTCTCGTGTCGGATTGATGGTTGCTCTGCAGCTACTGCCGGCGAGCCGCAGGCCGCTGAGCCGAGCCGCCCGTCAGGACCGGGACCGGGTTCGCCCTCGGCTTCACATACCCGTGCGCCGGCGTGGGGACGTCGCGAGCGCCGTCCTCGTAGCGGCGGCGCCTCGTCACCCTCGCCCGGTGCCTCGTCCATGGGGCCGCGCGCGGCGATCCGGCCGCCCTCGATCCACAGGAAGGCGTGCTCGACGGTCTCCATGGGCTCGCCGCCGGAGCCCGACCCCGGATCGACGAGCTGGGCCAGGTTGACGATCAGAAGGTCGCCCCCCGTCATTCCGGGGCGGGGATCCTCACGCCCCTCTCGCGGGCGGTCTCCCGGGCCCTCTCGTAGCCGGCGTCGGCGTGGCGCGCGATGCCGAGCGCCGGATCGTTGGTGAGCACCCGCTCGAGCCGCTCCGCCCCTTCGTCGGTGCCGTCGGCGACCGTGACCTGGCCGGCGTGGAGGCTGTTGCCGATCCCCACCCCTCCGCCGTGGTGGAAGCTCACCCAGGAGGCGCCGCTGACGGCGTTCAGCAGCGCGTTCAGGATCGGCCAGTCGGCGATCGCGTCGGAGCCGTCGATCATCCCCTCGGTCTCCCGGAAGGGGCTCGCCACCGACCCGGTGTCGAGGTGGTCGCGGCCGATCACGACCGGAGCCTCCAGCGTGCCGTCGGCCACCATGGCGTGGATCCGCTCGCCCAGCCTCCACCGGTCGCCGTAGCCGAGCCAGCAGATCCTCGCCGGCAGCCCCTGGAAGGCGACCCGCTCGCCGGCGAGCCGGATCCACCGCTGCAGCGCCTCGTCCTCGGGAAAGAGCTCGCCGATCGCGCGGTCGATCGCGGCGATATCGGCGGGCTCGCCGCTCAGCGCCGCCCACCGGAAGGGCCCCTTCCCGTCGCAGAAGAGGGGCCGGATGTAGGCGGGCACGAAGCCGGGGATCTCGAAGGCGTCGACCACCCCGGCGTCCTTCGCCTGGCCGCGGAGGTTGTTGCCGTAGTCGAAGGCGACCGCGCCCTTCTCCTGCAGCTCCAGCATGGCCCGGCAGTGGATCGCCATCGACTCCATCGCGCGGCGCTCGTAGTCGTCGGGGTCCTCCTCGCGGAGCCGATCGGCCCGCGTCACGGAGAGGCCCGCGGGCACGTACTCCAGCGCGTCGTGGGCGCTCGTCTGGTCGGTCAGCAGGTCCGGCACGACGTCGCGGGCGACGATCTCGGGGAGCACCTCGGCGCAGTTGCCGGCGAGCCCCACGCTCACCGCCTCCCCGTCCGCCGCCGCGCCCCGCACCCGCTCGAGCGCGGCGTCGAGGTCGTCGGCGACCTCGTCGAGGTAGCCGGTCTCGAGCCGCCGCTCCAGCCGGGCCGGGTTCACCTCCACGATCAGGCACGCCGCCCGGTTCATGGTGGCCGCCAGCGGCTGGGCGCCCCCCATCCCGCCGCACCCTCCGGTGAGGATCCAGCGGCCCGCCAGTTCGCCGCCGAAATGCTCCTTGGCGGCCGCGGCGAACGTCTCGTAGGTGCCCTGGAGGATGCCCTGGGTCCCGATGTAGATCCACGAGCCGGCCGTCATCTGCCCGTACATCGTGAGGCCGAGCGCCTCGAGCCGGCGGAACTCGTCGATCGTGGCCCACCGGGGCACCAGGTTGGCGTTGGCGATCAGCACCCGCGGCGCCTCCGGACGGGTGCGGAACACCCCCACCGGCTTGCCGCTCTGCACGCACAGGGTCTCGTCGTCCTCCAGCTCCTCGAGGGCGGCCACGATCGCCTCGAACGCCTCCCAGCTCCTCGCCGCCTTCCCCGAGCCGCCGTAGACGACCAGCCGGTCGGGGTCCTCGGCCACCTCGGGATCGAGGTTGTTCATGAGCATCCGGAGCGCCGCCTCCTGGTGCCACCCCTTGCACCGCAGCTCGGTGCCGCGGGGGGCGCGGACGGTGCGGGCCGTCGTGGTGGAGGAGCCGGTCATCCGCTCAGGGAGGCGACCGCAGGGTCCCCTCGATCGTGCAGCCGGAGATCGTGATCGCGTACTCCCCGGTGAAGCCTCCGTCGTCGTCGAAGACCAGGGTCATGCGGAGGTCCGCGGTGTACTGGTTTCCGTCCTCGTCCTCGACCAGGATCGTGCCGTCGTAGGTCGCGGTGCCGTCGGGGCTCAGGGTCATCACCGGGTTCTCCTTCACCCCGTCGATCGCGGACACGAGATCGGGGATCACCGTGTCGGGCTCGGGCTGCTCCACGGTCATGTCGGCCACGTCCGAGTTGCCGACCGAGTCCCGCACCTCCTCCGGACACAGGAGGCCGGCCTCGTCCAGCGTGGCCTCGGTGGTGTACACCCCGGCCACGTCCGGGTACGCCCCCACCTCCTTCTCGACGACGGTGACGTTCTCGCCGTCGTCGAGCCGCATCCGGACGAGATAGGTTCCGTTCACGTCGGCGTCGAAGGTGGCGGTGCTCCCGTCCACGGCGAGGGTGGCCCCGCTCCCCTCCGGCGTCTCCAGCTCCCACGTCACCGTCACCGGATCGTCCTCGGGATCGCTCCAGCTCCCCTCGACCGTGACCGTGGCGCCCTCCATCACCTGGTCGGGTCCGGTGAGGCTCCCGGTCGGGGCCAGGTTGGGCGGGGGCTCGACGAAGATCCGGACGGTGTCGTCGTCCGTCCCCCCGCGCCCGTCGTCCACCTCCAGCTGGACGGCGTAGGTCCCGGTCCGGTCGGCGAGGAAGGTGGGACGGGGGCCGTCCGCCCCCGAGAGGGTCGCCTCGCTGCCGTCGGGCACCCGCAGGAGCTCCCACAGGAAGGCGAGGGGGTCGCCGTCGGGATCGCTCGATCGGGAGCCGTTCAGCGTGACCTCGCTGTCGACCACGACGGTGCGGTCGTCCCCCGCGTCGGCGCTCGGAGCCGCGTTGCCCTCCTGGCCCACGACCACGCGGGTCCGGTCGGTGTCGGACGCGCCCGCGGGGTCGGTGACCTCGAGCTCCAGCTCGTAGACGCCGTCCTCCGGCGCGGTGAACGAGGGCTCGGCGGAGTCCGCCCCGTCCAGCGGGGGGGCGTCGCCGGGCGAGGAGGCGAACGTCCAGGCGAAGGCGAGGGCGTCGCCGTCGGGATCGCTCGAGCCGGTCCCGTCGAGGGAGAAGGTGTCGCCCGCCTCGCCGGAGCGGTCCGGCCCGGCGTCGGCGACCGGCGGGCGATTGTCCACCACGACGACCACGGCCGTGTCCGTGGCGCTCTCCCCCTCGTCGTCGGTCACCGTCAGGACGAGCTCGAAGGTCCCGGACACGCCCGCCGAGAAGGAGGGGGTGGCGGTGCCACCGTTCTCCAGGCTCGGATCGCTCCCCTCGGGCCTGGAGCCGAGGCTCCACTCCAGGGTCACCTCGCCGCCGTCGGGATCGGAGCCGTCGCCGGAGAGCTCCACCGTCTCGCCCACCCGCGCCTCCCGGTCCGGACCGGCGTCGGCGACCGGCGGCTCCTTGGCCGGAGGGACGGCGGCGCTCAGGACCGAGAAGTGATGGGCTCGCGCGTGGACCTCGGTGCCGCCCGCCAAGGATCGGCGGGCGAGCACCTCGAGCTCCTCCACGCCCTCCCCGGCCGCGGCGGTCGAGACCAGGACGACCCGGTCGATCGCGGCGCCGGCCAGGGCCTCGTCGGAGACGCGGAGGAACACCTCCACCGGCAGCCGGAAGCGCAACCCCGCGGGAGCGAACCGGAACGCCTGCCCGACGGCCCCCGCTTCGAGGAGCACGGCCGTCGTCGGGGATTCCGAAACCGAGATCGTGACCGGATCGTCGAGCGCGCCGGCGGGAACGATCACCCCCGCCCGCGAGCCCAGGCGGACCTCGCCTCCTTCGGGGCCGATCGTGGCGATCCCGTCGTTCTCCGCCGGGGGCGCGCCGGGCCCGGCGGGGTCGGAGGAGGAGCCTCCGCACGCCATCGCCGCGAGCAGCGTCGCCGCGAGCAGCGCGATCGGAAGGCGGAGGACCCGGGAACCTCGCACGTCGCCGCGCCTACCGACGGTCGCCCACGATGGTGCCCTCGATCGTGCAGCCGAGGGCGGAGAACTCGAAGGCGAGGTCCATGCCCCCGTCCCTGTCGAAGGTCCCGGTGATCGAACCCTGCGCGGTGATGGAGCCCTCCTCGTTGGCGATCGTGACCGGTCCGGAGTAGGTGAAGACGCTTCCCCGGAGCTCGCCGGTCGGATCCGTCCGGACGCCCTCGTCGATCTCGGAGAGGTGCAGGGTGACCGCCGAGCCCGACTGGCTCACCCGGAGCGTCCCCTGCGTCGAGCCGATCGGGACCTGCCCCTGGCATCCCTCGGCACGGGTCGTGGAGAACACGACGTCGTACGTCCCGGCGACCTGGAGGGTGCCCGGGCCCGAGGGACCACCCGACCCGCCATCGCCCGCGCACGCGAGCAGCGAGATCCCCATCGCGACAGCCGCGATGGCCGAGAGAGCGACGCGTCGGATCAAGGGCCTCCGGGCGGCAAGGGGGGAACGAGGGCGAAACGGGAATTTCCTCTCCGGAGGCGGGCTTCGTCAAGCCTCACCCGAGCCGGACCGCGGCCTCGCCCCGGGGCTCCACGACCCCGATCCGCGCGGTCCGCGTCCAGCCGCGGTCAATCAGCGCGTCGAGGGCGTCCTCCGCGCGATCGGCGGGGAGACACAGCAGCAGCCCCCCGCTCGTCTGGGGGTCGAAGGCGAGCCGGACCGTCCCCTCGCCGGGCTCCCCGGCGAAGGCGACCCTCGGGCCGAAGTGGTCGCGGTTGCTCCCGCCCCCTCCCGGGACGTGGCCCTCCAGGGCGAGCGCCTCCGCGCCCTCGAAGCGGGGCAGGGCGGCCGCCTCGAGGGCGAGCGTCACCCCGCTGGCGTCGGCCAGCTGCACGGCGTGACCGGCGAGCCCGAAGCCGGTCACGTCGGTGGCCGCCTTCACCCCGTGCTCGAGCGCGACCTCCATGGCGGAGGCCGAGAGCCGCTTCATCGACGCCACGGCGGGCGCGATCTCCTCGGCCGTCACCGCGCCCGCCTTCAGCGCGGTGGCGAGGATCCCCGTCCCCAGCGGCTTCGTCAGCAGGACCGCGTCGCCGGGCCCGGCGGCCGCGTTGGAGACGATCCGGTCGGGGTGGGCGGTGCCGGTCACCGCGTAGCCGAACTTCAGCTCCTCGTCCTGGATGGAGTGCCCGCCCACCACCCGGCAGCCCGCCTCGTGGATCTTGTCCGTCCCCCCCGCCAGGATCTCTCCCAGGATCCCGGGGTCGAGCCCGGAGGGGGGCCAGCACACCAGGTTCAGCGCGGTCCTCGGCGTCCCCCCCATCGCGTACACGTCGGAGAGGGCGTTCGCGGCGGCGATCTGCCCGTAGTCCCGGGGATCGTCGACGATCGGGGTGAAGAAGTCGACGGTCTGGATCAGCGCCAGGTCGTCGGAGATCCGGACCACCCCGGCGTCGTCGAAGGTCTCGGGTCCGATCATGAAGTCGGGGTCCGCCGGCCCTGCCGGCAGCTTCTGGAGCGCGCGGTGCAAGTCCTCCGGACTCAGCTTCGACGCTCAACCGGCGCACCGCACCTTCTCGGTCAGCTTGACGATCTCCTCGCGGGTCATCCTGGCGGGTGGAACCTCACTTCGGGACGTGGGCGACGGCCTCGATCTCGACGAGCGCCCCCTTCGGCAGATCGGCCACCTGAACCGCGGACCGGGCCGGAAAGGGCTCCTCGACGAGCTCGGCGTAGACGGCGTTGAAGGCGTTGTAGTCGGCGAGGTCGTTCAGGAAGACGGTGGTCTTCACGACGTGGGCCCAGTCGCCGCCCCGCTCGGCGAGGATCGCCTCGATGTTGTCGAGCGCCCGCTGGGTCTGCTTCTCGATCGTGTCCTCCAGCTCCCCGGTCTCGGGGTCGGCGCCCAGCTGCCCGGCGGTGAAGACCCATCTTCCCACGCTCACCCCCTGGCTGTAGGGGCCGATCGCCCGGGGGGCACCGTCGGTGGCGATCTCCTGTCGATGCTCGGTCACGATTCCTCCTCTCGGGGGGTCGTCAGATCCGTTCGCTGGAAATCTCCTCCGACGAACAGGAGGTCGTCGTCCGCGATACGCGCCAGAGCGTAGGAGAAGCAATCCCCGAGATTCAGATTCGCCGGATGGCGCCCCTTTCCGTATCGCTCGAACGCGTCGACGGCGGCTCGCCAGTGCGGCTCGCCGAAGGGAACCTCCTCGACTCGAAACTCGTCCAGAAACCTCTCCAGCGCCCCTCGACCATCGGGTCCGATCCGGGCGGTCAACACGATTCCGGACTCCACGAGGGTGGGGGTGGCGATCCCGACCCAGTCCGCTTCCAGAATGCTCCTGGCGAGACGCTCGAAGCCTTCCTCTCGGAAGACGATCGCCAGAATCGCGGAGCTGTCGAGGATCAAAAGCCTTCGGGACCGATGCCGAGGATCTCTTCCGTCTCTTCCTTCGTGGGGGCCTCCCCCAGCTGTTCCTCCGGAACCCGGGACCAGATCTCCCGCTGCAGAAACCGGTGGACCTCTTCCCATCGATCCCGACTACCGAGACGATAGGCGAGCCTTCGCTTCCGTTCCAGCAGCGCTTTTCGTACGGCCTCCGTTTTGGTCTCCCCCGTCGCCCGGGAAACCTCCTCCACGAGCTTCTCCACTTCCTCGTTTTTGATGTTCAGCGCCATGGTTGAATTATTGTATTCTTCAACCAATCTCAGGTCAACTGCGACTCCCCCTCCAGCCGGATCGCCATCCGGAGCGTCACCAGGAGCGTCAGGTTGAAGCCCAGCTCCACCAGGGCGGCGAACTGCTCGCGGTAGAAGCTGAACACCTGGACCAGGAGGATCGAGACGAGGATCGCCCGCTCGAACTGGCGATACGCCGCCAGCCGCGACCGCCGCAGCCGGACCACCCCGAGGGCGACGAAGACGGCGGAGAGGCCGGAGGCGGCGAGCTGGGCGATCTCGAGGCCGGAGAGCTCCGTGACCCGCTCGGCCACGACCCCCACGAACCGGACGTCCAGCACCTGATCGGCGCCGTAGCCGATCACGAAGACGAGGATCGCGCCGAAGGCGAGCTTGAAGAGGAGCTGGCCCACGAAGAAGAGCACCAGCCCCGTGTCGAAGCCGGGCAGGGCCACGATCCGGCGGTACAGGGCGCGCGCCCGCTCCCGGAACCGCTCCACGACGGATCGAGACGCCGGGGCGGGCTCCACCGCGCGCAGCGCCGTCACGAGGACCGGCACCAGGGGATGCTCCGGATCGCTCCGCTCCAGCCAGGCGAGGGCGCGGCGCCGCTCCTCCTCGTCGAGATCGTGGAGGGCCAGCTCCTCGGTCTCCCGGAGCGCGTTCAGCAGATACTCCACCGGCCGCCTCTCGCCCCGCCGCTGGACCGCGTGGGCCACGAGGAAGACGGCCACGATCGTCACGTACATGATCGCCACCGCCGGCTCGTAGAAGTAGTCGTAGTCCCGGGTGACGAACTTCCCCACCTCGTCGAGGAAGGTGCCGAAGCCGAGCCCGCCGAGGATGGCCGCGGTCCGGTCCGCGGCACGCCCGAGGAAGGAGAAGGCGACCACGAAGGCGGCCAGCATGAGGACGCCCCCCCAGAGGAGGTGGGCCAGATGGAGGGTGTCGCCGCCGAGCTGGGGGTAGCCGGTGAGCGCCAGGAACAGCCGGATCGCGAGGATCGCGGTGACCGCCGACACCAGGAACGCCTCGAAGCGGTCGATCGCCTCGAAGTCGCGGATGAAGAGGCGGTTCAGCACGCCTTCTTTCGATCGCGTCGAGTACCCTGTGGCCCCCTATGAAACTGGAGTTTCATAGTGCACCGGGAGGGGGACGCCGATCAAGGGCCGAGCCGGTAGAACCGCCTGGCGTTGGCCCGGGTCCGCGCGGCCATCTCGTCGGCCGTCGTCCCGCGCAGCTCGGCCAGCCGGGCCACGGTCTCGGCGACGAAGGCGGGCTCGTTCCGCCCGCCACGGTGGGGCACGGGCGCGAGGTAGGGGGCGTCGGTCTCGGCCAGGAGCCGGTCGGACGGCACCAGCGGCACCACCTCCCCGGCCGGGAAGCCCCGGAAGGTGACCATCCCGCTGAAGGAGGCGTAGTAGCCGCGCTCCACCCCCTCGCCGAGCATCTCCGCCGAGGAGCTGAAGCAGTGGAGCACGACCCGCTCGGGGGCCACCTCCGATTCCGCCAGGATGGCGAGGGTGTCCTCCTCGGCGTCGCGGGAGTGGATCACCACGGGGGCGTCGATCCCGGCGGCGATCGCCAGCTGGGCGGCGAACGCCTCCCGCTGCTCGACCCGGGGCGCGTTGTCGTAGTGGAAGTCGAGGCCGGTCTCGCCGACCGCCACCGCACCGTGGGCGAGGTGGTCGCGGATCGCCGCCTCCACCCCGGGGCTCCACCGGTCGGCCTCGTGGGGGTGGAGGCCGGCGGTGTACCACACCTTCGGCTTCGGCTCCTCGACCGGTATCTCCGCCGGCGGCGTGAGCGAGGCGAGCGCGCGGGCACGCCCGGCGTCCTCGGGGCCGGCACCGATCGTCACGATCTCCCGCACCCCCGCCTCCCACGCCCGCACGAGGGCGGCCTCCCGGTCCTCGTCGAAGGCGGGGTCCTGCAGATGGCAGTGGCTGTCGAAGTGGAGGGTCGGCTCCGGGGAGCTCAGGTGCGCGCCTTCGCCCGCTTCTTCTCCTGCGGAGCCTCCTCCCGCTCCTCGATCCGGTTGCGGTACTCCACCACCAGGGGCGAGCCCACGAAGATCGAGGAGTAGGTGCCCACGATCACGCCCACCAGCAGGGCGAAGGCGAAGTCGTGGATCACCTCGCCGCCGAGGAAGAAGAGGAAGAGCACGACGATCATCGTCGTGCCCGACGTGATGACCGTGCGCGAGAGGGTCTCGTTGACCGCGGTGTTGACGACCTCCTCGTAGGGCTCCCGGCGCATCGCCTTCAGGTCCTCGCGGATCCGGTCGAAGACGACGATCGTGTCGTTCAGCGAGTAGCCGATCACGGTGAGGAAGGCGGCCACCACCGCCAGCGAGATCTCCTTGTCGGTGAAGCTGAACGCCCCGATCGAGAGGATCACGTCGTGGATCACCGCGGCCACGGCGCCGATCCCGAACTTCAGGTCGAACCGGATCGCCACGTAGATCAGGATCAGGACCATGGCGTACAGAATCGCCATCACCGCCTGGCCCTTCAGCTCCTCGCCGATCTTCGGGCCCACCGCCTCGGTGCGGACACTCCGGAACTGGCGCCCCTCCAGCTGGATGGAGGCCCGGAGGTGGTCCTCGATCCGCTGCCCGAACTCCTCCTCCTCGCCCGGGATCACCTGGGCGCGGATCACCACGTCGGAGACGTCGCCGAATCGCTGCACCTCGAAGCTCTCGAGCCCCTCCATGTCGCCCAGCGCGTCGCGGAGCCGCTGGGTCTCGATCGCCTCCTCGAACTCGAGCTGGACCAGGGTGCCGCCGGTGAAGTCGATCGAGTATCGGAGGCCGCCCCGCAGCGCGATCGTGACGAAGGTCGCCAGGATCAGCGCCGCCGAGATCGCGAAGCCGATGTGCCGGTGCTGCAGGAACGGGAAGTCGGCGTCCTTGAAGAGCCAGATCATCTCAGATGCTCAGCGTCCTGGCGGGGCGGTTGCGGGCCCACGTCTCGAAGATCGTCCGGGTGACGAAGACGGCGGTGAAGATGGAGCTGAAGATCCCGATCGTGAGCACCACCGCGAACCCCTTGATCGGCCCGGTGCCGAACTGGAAGAGGACCGCCGCGGCGATCAGGGTGGTGACCTGGGCGTCGAGGATGGTGATGAACGCCCGGTCGTAGCCGGCGTCGATGGCGGCGCGCACGCTCTTGCCGATGTCGAGCTCCTCCCGGATCCGCTCGAAGACGAGGACGTTGGCGTCGACCGCCATGCCCACGGTGAGGATCAACCCCGCGATCCCGGGCAGGGTGAGGGTCGCCCCGAAGCCGGCGAGCCCGGCGAGCACGATCAGGATGTTCAGGATCAGCGCGACGTCGGCCACCAGCCCGGAGCCGCGGTAGTAGAAGACCATGAAGACGATCACCCCGAGCAGGCCCAGCAGCATCGCGTTGCGACCCTTGTCGATCGAGTCGGCGCCGAGCGAGGGTCCGACGGTCCGCTCCTCGATGATCTCGAGCGGGGCCGGGAGCGCGCCGGCGCGGAGCACGATCGCGATGTCGCGGGCCTCCTCGATGTCGTCGAACCCCTCGATCTGGGCCCGGCCGCCGGTGATCCGCTGGCGGATGTTCGGCGCCATCCGGACGACCTGGTCGAGCACGATCGCCATCCGCTCGTTCACGTTGCGCCCGGTGAGGTCGGCGAAGGTGTCGGCCCCCTCGCCGGTCATGTCGAGCGAGACGATCGGCTGGTTGCCCACCTGGGGGTCGAAGCCCGCCGAGGCGGACGCGATCAGCTCGCCGGTCATCTCCGGCTCCTTCTCCACCAGATAGAGCCCCTGGTAGGTGCGGCCGTCGGGGAAGGTGTCCTCGGTACCCCACAGCCACTCGTACTCGTCGTCGAGGGCCTGCTGCGCGGCGGGATCGTTCAGCATCGCCTTCACCGTGGCGACGTCGCGCTCCTCCACGTAGAACTGGATCTGGTCCTCGATCCCCATCTGCTGGGCGGTGAGCATCGCGGAGAGCGGGTTCTCGCCGAGGGCCTCGTCCTCCTCCCCGGCGGGAGCCGCCTCGTCCTGCTGTGCCTGCCCGGTCCCGAGGGCCTCCTCGAGCGTCTGGGCGGCGGCCGTGTCGGCCTGGGCGGCGGTGTCGGGCCCGGCGGCGGTATCGGCCTGCGCGGCCGTGTCGGCCGCGGCGCCCGCCGGCCGCTCGCGGCCCGCCAGCGCCTCGTCGATCGCCGCGATCTGCTCCATCGACTCGCTCTCGCCCACCACCATCTGGAACTCGAGGAAGGCGGTCCGCTGGACCAGATCCTTGGCCCGCTCCTCGTCCTGGATGCCGGGCAGCTCCACGATGATCCGCTCGTCGCCCACCTTCTGGCTGAGCGGCTCGGAAACCCCGCCCTGGGTCACCCGGGTGCGGATGATCTCGAGCGAGCGCTCGAGGGCGTCGCGGGCCTCCGCGCCGGTGAAGGCGCGCTCCTC
>JAWVZN010000069.1:0-10640 GCA_033722155.1 Gemmatimonadota bacterium
CCTCCTTCCCCCCCTGGCCATCGGGGGGGGGTCCCCCGCGGCCGCGCCGGTGCGCGCGGGGGCCCGCACCGCCCCGGACCCGGGGGGCGGGACCGTGGCGCCCCCGCCCCCCCCCGCCCCCGACGCCACGGCCGAGCCCGAAGAGCCGACGGAGGAGGGGGAGGGGGAGCCGGCGGCCACGGACACGACCGAAGTCCCCGGCGCGCCCCCGCCGTCCCGGACCTGGGCCCCGGCCCCACCAGGAGGGTACGCGGTCGACTCGCGGCCGGCGGACCAGGGAAGGCTGGCCAGGATCGAGTACGCCTCCCCGAAGACGGTGTCGGAGGTGGCCGAGTTCTACGACCGGCAGATCGACGCGGCCCGTCGGGTGGAGATCGAGGCGGCCGGCCGGACGGTGGTGGCCTGGGGCCTCTCCGCCGGAACCACCCTCGAGGAGGGGAGCGACGCGGGCGACGTCGAGCGACTGCTCGAACAACGGAGCGAGCCCATGGTGGTGGTCTCGCCGTGGACCGTGTCGGCGGACGACCCGCTCGTCCGTGAGCTCCGCGACGCGGGCCAGGAGGAGCAGGCGGAGGCGCTCCTCGACACCGAGAGCCGGGTGACCGTCGTCTACGCCGTCCGCTGAAGGCTCCACCCGAGCCCCGGACTCCGGGATGGGCCGCCCGCCTCGATCGGGTCCGTTGGCTCGGGCCCGGCTTCGTGATGGCCGCCACCGCGATCGGGGCGAGCCATCTCGTGCTCGCCCCCACCGCCGGCGCCGCCTTCGGGTACGCCCTGCTGTGGCTGGTTCCCTTCACCCATCTCTTCAAGTATCCGGCGTTCGATTTCGGGCCGCGCTACGCGGTGGCGACCGGCGCCTCCCTTCTCGACGGCTACGCCGAGATCCCCGGTCCCCGGGGATGGGCGCTGTGGGCGTTCCTCGCCGGAACCGCGGTCCAGGGGTTCACCGTCCTGGCGGGCGTGCTGAGCGTGTCGGCCGTGGTCGCCCGGGCGGCCCTGCCCGTCCTGCCGGTGGCGGGATGGAGCGTCGTGCTCGGTCTGGCGGGCCTCGGGCTGCTCTACACCGGCCGCTTCGACGGTCTCTCCGCGGTCAGCAAGCTCATGCTGCTGGGGCTCGCCGCCATGACGGCCGTCGCCTTCCTCGCCACCCCTCCGTCCGCGGAAGCGTGGAGCGGCCTTCTCGTACCCGACCTTCCGGAGGGCTCGCTGGTACTCGCCGCCGCCCTGCTCGGATGGATGCCGACCGGCCTCGACGTTTCGGTGTGGCACTCGCTGTGGGCCCTGGAGCGTCGGGCGGTGTGGCGCGAGCGCGCGGCCGACCGGGGAGGCGATCCCGCCGGGGCCGACGCCGACCGCCGGATCTTCGCGATGGCGCGGGCGGATCTGGGAATCGGCTACGCGCTCTCGTTCGTCCTGGCGGCGATGTTCCTCGCGCTGGGGGTCGAGGTGCTGCGGCCGACCGGCTCCGTTCCCGAGGGAGCCGGCGTCGCGATCACGCTCGCCCGGCTCTACACCGACGTGCTCGGCTCGTGGGCCCTCGCCCCCTTCCTCCTGGCCGCCTTCTTCGGGATGTACTCCTCCACCACCGGGGTGATGGACGGCTTCCCGCGGGCGTTCTCGGCCACCACGCGCAGGCTGGGCCTGTCGGAGGGGGGCGAGCGGACCTACTGGGGGTTCCTCCTCGCCTGCCTCGCCGGCGCGCTGGTGGAGATCGCCGTTCTTCCGGACCCGGTCGTCCTCGTCACCGTCGCCGCCGTGGCGAGCTTCCTCCTCGCCCCGCTCACCTTCGCGTTCAACTACTGGTGCGTGACGCGCCACGTCGACGATCCGGCGCTCGCCCCCTCTCGCGGGCTGAGGGTCTGGGCGCTCCTGGGAATCGCCTGCATGGCCGGCGCGAGCGCCCTCTTCCTCGGCCTCCAGCTGTGAGACGCCTCACCGCCCCAGGAACTCCCCCACGGGGGAGAGCGGATCGATGTGGTCGCAGAAGATCTTGAAGGTGGCGAGGATCGGTACGGCCAGCAGGGCGCCGGGGATCCCCCACAGCCAGCCCCAGAAGATCAGCCCGACGAAGACGACGACGGGGTTCAGCGTCAGCCGGCGTCCCAGCAGGGTCGGGGTGACGAAGCTCCCCTCGGTGAAGTTGATGCCCGCGTAGACGAGAGGCGCGACGAGGGCGCGGCCGAGCTCGTCGAACGTCATCACGGACACCAGCGCGATCACCCCGAAGGTCACGATGGGCCCGAGGTACGGGATGTAGTTGAGGACCCCCGCCACCACCCCCCACAGCACGGGATTCGGGAGACCGGCGAGCTTCATCGCCACCGCGACGACGACTCCGAGCCCCACGTTGATGAGGGTCAGGGTGGAGAGGTAGGTGGAGATCCGCCCCTCGGTCTTCCGGGCGATCTCGATCGCCCGCTTCTTGTCCTCGAGACGGGGGAGGACGCGCACCAGCTTGCGGAGGAACAGGTCGCCCGACGCGAGCAGGAAGTAGAGCAGCACCAGCATCACCACCGCGCCGGCCAGAAACGCCTGGGTCCGGCTCAGGATGGCGCCGGTGATCCCGCCGTCCTGCACCTGCACCTCCTGGGTCCGGCGGGCGTCCTGGCCGGCGAGCCGCCCGACCTCCTGCTCCACCTGCTCCGCGGCCCGGCGCACCTCCTCGACGGGACGCTGGATGTCCCGGATCTGCCGCTCGACGCGCCGGAGCCCCTGGGGAACCTTGTCGATCCACTCCGAGGCGGGGCCGGCCAGCCGCGTGACCCCGAAGACGACCGCGGAGAGCAGCGTGAGGATCACGATCGCGGCGCCGAGCCCCTCCGGGATCCGGAGCCGATTCAGGGCCCGCACCAGGGGGGAGAGGAGGAAGTTGAGGAGGATCGCGAGCGTGATCGGCAGGAAGAACGGCTTGGCGAAGTAGAGGGTGTAGAAGAGGAGCAGCACGAAGATGCCGGTGAGGACGATGGAGCGGACGTCCACTGGCTGGTTCGAGGCGGCCAGGAGACGCGTGAGCTTGTGGAGGTCCGGCCGCTCCCGCTCCTCGGGCCGCTCCTCCGACCCCGACCCCTTCCCGTGCTTCGCCTCGCTCATCGGGCTAACATACCCCCGTGATCCGACGAATCCTCGCGCTCGCGATCGCCGTCGTCGGGGCCGGATGTGGCCATTCCCCCGACCCGACGCGCGTTGAGCCGGCCCCCGGGACGGCTCCCACCCGGATCGTCCTGGTGGTGGCCGACGGCGCCGGGACCGCGTACTGGAGCGTGGGGCGGATGCGCGCCGGCTCGCTCGCGGTGGAGGAGTTCCCCGTGGTGGGCCTCATGGACCCCTCCAACGTCAGCCAGCTCGAGCCCGAGAGCGCCTCGAGCGCGACCGCGATCGCGATCGGCGAGCGCACCTTCGCGGCGGCGGTCGGGGTGGGTCCCGACTCGGCCCCGCGCACCACGCTCCTCGAGCGGGCCGAGGAGCTCGGCTGGGGCACCGGCCTCGTCACGACCACCAGCCTCACCGACGCCACGCCCGCCTCCTTCGCGGCACACGTCCCCGACCGCGGCATGCACCGCCGGATCGCCCGCCAGCTCTCCCGCGCGCCGGTCGAGGTGATGCTGGGGGACGGACGCCGCTACTTCGAGGGGGAGGGCGGCTCCGGCTCCGGCGGCCCGCTCGAGCGGGTCCGCGCCGGCCGGCGGCTCGTGGAGAGCGCCGCCGAGCTGGAGGACGCCGTCGACGATCCGCCCGAGCGCCTCGTCGGCTTCTTCGACATCGACGCGATCGAGGATCCCGAGCTCCGCGAGCCCTCGCTCGCCGCGATGACGCGGGCGGCGCTCTCCGTGCTGGACCGCTATCCCGGATCGTTCCTCGTCGTCGAGAGCGAGCACACCGACCACCGCGGCCACGACAACGCGCCGCTGGAGACGATCGCCGCCGAGGTGCTGCACTTCGACGAAGCGGTCCGGGAGATCCTCGCCTACCGGACCCGCCATCCGGAAACGCTCGTCGTCGTCCTCGGCGACCACGAGACGGGCGGGCTGTCCATCGTTTCCCGAAACGGGGCCCCCACGGCGGGCTGGACCACCACCGCCCACACCCTCGAGATGGTCCCCGTGTTCGCCGTCGGACCGGGAGCCGAGCGCTTCTCGGGCGTGCTGGGAAACGACGAGATCGGCCGCCGCCTCCGCGCCCTGGTCGAAGCGAACCATTAGCCCTTGTTGAAGAAGAAGCCGAAGAAGAGAAGCAGCAGGAACGACCCGAGGACCGCCCATCCCAGGCTCGCCCACGAGAAGTCCTCGATCCCGCCGTATCCGAGTGACTGGCCGATGAACCCTCCCACGAAGGCGCCCGCGATCCCGAGCAGCGTGGTGAGGAGGCACCCGCCCCGCTGGTCGCCCGGCATCAAGAGCTTCGCCACCGCGCCCGCGATCAGCCCCAGAACGATCCATGACACAATTCCCATGGTCTCTCTCCTCCTCCGGTGAGGTTCCCGGTCCCGTGGACTCTCGAGCGAACCTAGTCCCTTCCCCGCCACCCCGCCGTCGTCCCGCGCCGTGACCTCGAGCCTGCCGTATCAATGGCTGTTCGTCCGGCTCTCGCGCCGCTTCAGCCTCGCCTTCCTCGCCGCCCTCGGGCTGTACCTCGTGGTGGCCTTCCCCCGATTGGTCGGAGCGATCTCGACGCTGAACCCGCCGGTTCTCCTCGAGGGTCTCGCCGTCGTGCTCCTCGCGCTCGCCGGCGTCCTCGCCTCCCTGTGGGCGGCCACCGCGGTGTATCGCCTCGCCCCGCCCCGGCCGGTGCGGTGGCACCGCACGTCCCCCTCCCCGGAGCCGCCCCGGCTGCCGGGAGGCTCACGCGCGCTGGGCCGGTACGAGCGGCTCGGGGTGATCCTCGCGGGCGGCGGGGCGAAGGGGGCGTATCAGGCCGGCTCGCTGTCGGCGATCCGCGACTTCCTCGCCGAGCGGGACGCGCTCGATCGGGTCCGCATGGTCGCGGCCACGTCCATCGGGGCGTGGAACGCGTGCTTCTGGCTGGCCGACCGCCTCGGCGGTGACGACTCGCTCTGCGAGCGGTGGTGGAGCCGGATCCGCCTCTCCGAGGTCGTCGCTCCGACGTACTATCTGCCCGGGCACCGCAACTACGTGCTCTCCGCCGCCCCCTGGCGGAGGGCGTTCCGCGAGCTGTTCGCGGAGGATCCCGCCTCCCGGGCGCGAATCGAGCGGCACCTGGAAGGGCCCGACGAACCCGGCTCCGTCCGCTTCTACCTCACCCGGACCAACGTCGAGCGGGCGCACCTCGAGTTCTCCACCAACCGGGCCGATCTGACCGACGTCGACAACGCGTCGGGCCGGCGCCGGCCTCTCGTCCCGGGGGATCGTTGGCTGCGCGCCGAGACCGTGGACGACGTGGAGGAGGCGGTATTCGCCTCCATGGACCTGCCCCCCCTCTTCCAGAACATCCGGATCGGAGACGAGATCTTCGAGGACGGCGGGGTGATCGACAACCTGCCGATCTACTTCGGCACCGGCATCGAGAAGTGCGACCTGCTCTTCGTGCTCCCGCTCAACGCCTCGTTCACCGCCGCCGCCGAGTTCAAGAGCGTGTTCAAGCGCCTCGAGCGGGTGATGACGATCCGGCAGGGCGCGCTGGAGCGGAAGGCGCTGAAGGACGTGTACCTGTACAACGAGCTCGCGGCCCTCCGGGGTCGGCTGCGGGACGATCCCCCCGACGCGTCCTCCCCGGCCGAACCATCCGGAGTGCCGCCGAGCGCCGCGGAGGCGCTCCGGGAGGCCTCCCGGCGGACGCTCGCCGAGCGCGCGGAGCGCCGCGTCCATCGGCCGGTCCAGATCTTCGCGGTCTGCCCGGACGAGCCGCTCCTTCTCGACACCGTGGAGTTCTGGAAGACCGAGGAGGCCGGGCGGGCCTTCCGGACGATGCGGGAGCACACCCGCTACGAGCTGGACAAGTTCGACTTCCACGCCCCCCCGAACTGGATCCGGGTCGCCCTGATCGGCACCCGGGGCGAGGTGCGCTACCTCGAGGACTTCTGAGCCCGGAGTCACGGCGGCGGCCACGGCCGGCGGGATGCTCAGCCGGCCGTCGGGAGCGTGAACTTGAAGGTCGCCCCCTCCCCCTTCGCGCTCTCGACCCAGATCCGGCCGCCGTGGCGCTCGACGACCTTCCTGCAGACGGCGAGCCCGATGCCGGTGCCGGGGACCTCCTCCTCGGAGTGGAGCCGCTGGAAGATCGTGAACACGTGCTCCGCGTAGGCGGGGTCGATCCCGATCCCGTTGTCCCGCACCGCGATCGTCCACTCCTCGCCGTCCCTCTCCGCGGAGACGTGGATCTCCGGCGGCTCCTCGCCCTGGAACTTGATCGCGTTCGACAGCAGGTTCTGGAACACCTGGACCAGCTGGGAGCGGTCCGCCTGCACCGTCGGCAGGGCGTCCTGGGTGATCCGGGCTCCCTCCTCCTCGATCGTGGCGTGGAGGCTCTCGACCGCCTCCGAGAGGGCCATGCCGGCGTCCACGGGGACGAACGGCTTCCCCTCGGTGCCGACGCGGGAGTAGACGAGGAGGTCGTCGATCAGGTTCCGCATGCGGCGCACCCCGCCGAGCGCGAAGTCCAGGGACTTCCTCACGTCGGCCTCGACCTCGGAGCCGAGCCGCCGGGCGACCAGCTGGACGTTGCTCCCCACCGTCCGGAGCGGCTCCCGGAGGTCGTGGGAGGCGACGTAGGTGAACAGCGCCAGCTCGGAGTTCGACCGCGCCAGCTCCTCCATCTTCTCGTTCAGCGCCGTCTCGGTCCGCTTCCGGTCGGTGATGTCGCGAACCACCCCGGTGAAGAAGAGGCCCTCCTCGCTCTCCCACCAGCCGAGCGACAGCTCGATCGGGATCTCGCCCCCGCTCTTGTGGAGGCCCACCAGCTCGACGGGCTCGCCCATGATCTCCGGATCGCGGGTGTCCAGGAACCGCTCGATTCCCTCCCGGTGAGCCTCGCGGAACCGCTCGGGAACCAGCCGGGTGACCGGCCCCCCGACCAGCTCCTCCACCGAGTACCCGAAGATCCGGGTCGCGCTCTCGTTGCAGTAGACGATCCGGTTCTCCTCGTCCACCGTGACGATGGCGTCGCTGGCGCTCTCGGCCAGGGCCCGGAACCGGGCCTCGCTCTCCTGCAGCGCGGCCTCCACCCGCTGGCGCAGCACCGCCTGGCCCAGCTGGGTGCCGATCGTCTCCATCGCCTCCTGGAGCCGGGGCTCCGGGGGCCGCGCGTCGGGGGAGAGGAACTCGAGCGCCGCCATCGTCGTCTCCCCGACCTCGACCGGAAAGACGAAGGAGGCGCGTACGTCGGTCCGCTCACCCAGCCCGGCGGAGCGGAAGGACTCCTCGGCTTCCAGGTCGGTGACCCACTCCGGCTCCCCCGTCTCGAGCACCCGCCCGACCGGCCCGCTCGAGGCCGCGAGGCCGAGAGAGGCGGTCAGCTCGCGAATGCGCTCGGATCCCTCCTCCTCCCCCGCGTACCAGATGTCGGTCGGGCCCCGGGCGCCGTCGCCCGCTCTCGCCGGGACGTAGGCGTGCGCGAGCGGCCAGCCGGCGTGCTCGCAGACGAGCTCGAGCACGCTCCGGACCGCCCCCTGGAGGGAACCCGCCTCGTTCGCCGCGATCGCGGCCCGCTGGATCAGGCGGATCGTCCGCGCGGCCTCGACGTTCTCCGTCACGTCCCGGGCCACCGCGACGATGGCCCCCACCCGCCCCGTCTCCGGATTCCGGACGTCCTGGCTCGCGGTCTCCGCCCACACCCATTCGCCGTCGGCGTGGCGGAGCCTGCACATCACCGACCGGGTTGCCGACTCCTTCAGGAGCTCCCGATGGGCCTCGACGACGTCGGGCAGATCGTCGGGATGGATGAACTCCGCGCCCGATCGGCCCATCACGTCCTCGGGCACGTAGCCGAGCATCCGCCGGATCGCGGGGGAGGCGTAGGTGATCTCCCCCTCCGGCGAGAACCGGAGGATCGCGTCGGTGGAGCGCTCGGCGAGGAGCCGGTAGTCCTCCTCGCTCCGCTGAAGCGCCTCGTAGAGGCGGGCGTTGTCGAGTGCGACCCCCACCCTGCGACCCAGCTCCTCCGCGAGCTCCCGATCCGTCTCCTTGAGCGGGGGTGCCTCGTCGCGAACGCGTGTGAGGGTCATGGCACCCAGAACCCGGCCACGCGCCTCCACCGGGACGGTGACGAGGGTCGTGAATCCGAGCTCCCGCAGGTAGTCGAGGTGCTTCTCGTCGAGCGCGACCGACGCCCGCCACCCCTCGTCGACGCTCTGCACGTGGGTCGACTCGCCACGTTCGATCGCGGCCACCACCGGATGAGCCTCCGCGTTCCGGGATGGCACGTGGCGCCGGAGCTCGTCCGGGTCGACCTCCGGGACTCCGGGGTCCGTGCTCGCCGCGGCGAGGCGCTCGATCTCCCGACCGTCCTCGGCCACGATGTCGAAGAAGCACACGTCGGCGAACGACTCCACCAGGTGGGAGGCGATTTCGCGCAGCGTGGCCCGGGGATCCAGCGTGGCTCCGAGCAGCTCCCCCACCCGGGCCAGCACCTCGAGCGAGCGCTTCGCCTCCTCCACCTCGGTGACGTCCCGGCCCTCGGCGACGATGTACTTCACCTTCCCCTCGTCGTCGACGACGGGCTTGAGGGAGCGGTCCACCAGCCGTCGCTCGCCCCCGGCGGTCCGGTAGGGGACCTGTTCCCGCACCAGCTGTCCCTCCCGCGCCGCCTCGACCGCGGCCTTCGTCCGCTCCCGGGCGCCTCCGGTGAGGTCCCACCAGCCCGCTTCCCAGAACGGCTCGCCGACGGCCTGCTCCCTCGCCAGGCCGGCCCCTTCGAGCGACGTTTCGTTGGCGTCGATCACCGTGCCGTCGGGATCCATGATCCCCAGGATGCCGTACGACTGATCGAAGATGGCCCGGTACCGAAGTTCGCTCTCCCGACGGGCCGCCTCGGCCGCCTTCCGCTCGGTGATGTCCTGGCCGGTCCCCACCATCCGGACCGCCCGCCCCGCCTCGTCCCGCTGGACGCGGCCCCGGGCGTGGAGGGTGCGGATCGAGCCGTCGGGCCGGACGATCCGGTGCTCGAACTCGAACGGCTCGCCGGAGTCGAAGGCGTCCCGCACGGCGCGGTCCGCCCGCTCCCGGTCTTCGGGGTGGACCCGGTCCAGGAATTCGTCGTAGTCGAGCCCGTCTCCGGCGCGCTCCACCCCGTAGATCCGGCACATCTCGTCCGACCACTCGACCCGGTCCTCCCCGATCTCCCATTCCCAGCTTCCCATCCGCGCGATCCGCTGGGCATCGGCCAGCTGCTGTTCGCGGTGGCGCAGCTCCTCCTCGGCCCGCTTCCGTTCCGCCACCTCGCGCTCGAGCCGGCGGTTCGCGTCCTCCAGCTCGGCGTTCATCCGCTCCAGCTCGTAGGGGCTTTTCAGGGCCAGCACCTTCGGCAGCACGGGGACGAGCAGGATCGCCGTGCCGAGCGAAGCGATGGCGGTGACCACCTTCACCCCGCCGGAGAGCCAGTAGTCCGGGTTCCACAGGGTCCACACGTTCATCACGTGGGTCGCCCCGCACGCCACGATGAAGGCCGCGAAGAAGCCGAAGAGCCAGTGGAAGGGGAGGTCGGCGCGCTTCCTGTGCACCAGGTACACGAGGGCCACGGGGATGGCGAAGTAGGAGAGCGCGATCAGGCCGTCCGAGATCGCGTGGAGCCACAGCAACGAGGGCTGCCACAGGTAGCACATCCCGTGGGGCATGAACTGGGTCATGAGGATCGAACCTCCTCCTGGCGGATCTGCCGTCCTCGGGGGGGCATGGAATGCGGGAGAGCTCGCCCAAACCGTGTCACCGCCGGGGGGGCGGCGTCGGTAGGACGTCTTACAGTCGCTTACCGTCGCCTGTCACGGCCGCGCGGCCGGGCGGGAGGGCCGGGCGCGACCCGGGAACGCGATCGGGCACACGAGACACGAAAAAGCCCCCGCACCGCGAGGCGCGAGGGCTCGATCGAAAGACCCGGCGGCGACCTACTCTCCCACACGGTCTCCCGTGCAGTACCATCAGCGCTGAGAGGCTTAACTGCCGTGTTCGGAATGGGAACGGGTGTTTCCCTCTCGCTATCGCCACCGGAATGTCAGAGAGCGTCCCCCGCCACGGGGGAAGTCGCCCGCGGGGGCGATCCCTCGCCCCCGGACAACCGAAGCGTCCGTCCGACCGGCACGGAGCCGGTCGCAGCGCCCGGATCTCTCCGGGCTCGCCGAATGCCGTCTCGAGAAGAAGTCGGCCAAGCCTCACGGGCAATTAGTACCGCTCGGCTCAACACGTTGCCGTGCTTACACCTGCGGCCTATCGACGTGGTCGTCTACCACGGCCCTTCAGGCGGCTTGCGCCGCGGGACACCTCATCTCGGGGTGGGCTTCCCACTTAGATGCTTTCAGCGGTTATCCCGTCCACACATAGCTACCCTGCGTTGCAGCTGGCGCCACAACAGGTACACTAGCGGTGTGTCCGACCCGGTCCTCTCGTACTGAGGTCGGAGCCCCTCAAGTGTCCTACGCCCACGACGGATACAGACCGAACTGTCTCACGACGTTCTAAACCCAGCTCGCGTACCGC
>JAWVZN010000070.1:0-10543 GCA_033722155.1 Gemmatimonadota bacterium
CGCTCCTCCTCTCGATTGCCGTCCGCGGCCCCCGCGGCTACCCTCGCGGAGGAACGTCCGACGAGGGGGGAGACCGGGCAAGTGGCTGGATGACGACACCGACGGGAGCACCGCAGCTCTTCGCCCTCGAGGGAAGCCGGCCGCTGGCGGGGAAGATCGCCGACGCCCTGGGGGTCGAGCTCGCCGATCACCGGGAGCGGGAGTTCGAGGACGGCGAGCACAAGACCCGGCCCCTCGTTCCCGTCCGCGGCCGCGACGTCTACGTGATCCACTCCCTCCACTCCGATCCGGACCGGAGCGTCCACGACCGGCTGTGCCGGCTGCTGTTCTTCGCCGGGGCGCTCCGCGACGCCGGGGCGGGCCGGATCACCGCGGTCGTTCCCTACCTGTGCTACGGCCGGAAGGACCGCAAGACGAAGCCGCGCGACCCGGTGACGACCCGGTACGTCGCGAGGCTGTTCGAGGCGGTGGAGATCGACCGGGTCGTCGCGATCGACGTCCACAACGTCGCCGCCTACCAGAACGCCTTCCGGTGCGCGACCGAGCACCTCGAGGCGCGCCCGCTGTTCGTCGAGCGGCTCGTCGACGCGTTCGACGAGGAGGCCGGGGTCGCGGTGCTCTCGCCCGACGCCGGCGGGGTGAAGCGCGCCAGGCGGTTCCGGGAGTCCCTGGAGGCCGCGCTCGGCCGCCCGGTGGGGCAGACGTTCATGGAGAAATACCGGAGCCGGGGCGAGGTGAGCGGGGAGGGCTTCGTCGGCGACGTGGACGGGCGGACCGTGTTGGTGGTCGACGACCTGATCAGCTCGGGCACCACCATGAAGCGCGCAGCCGAGGCGAGCCGGGAGCGGGGCGCGGCGAGCGTCCACGCGATCGCCACCCACGGGCTCTTCGTGGACGCCGACGAGGTGTTCGCCGACCCCGCCATCGACGCGGTGTGGGTCACCGACACGGTGCCGCCGTTCCGGCTCGGGTCGGAGGCGGCGCGGGCGAAGCTCACGGTCGTGTCCGTGGCGGGGCTTCTGGCGGAGGCGATCCGGCGGCTGCACGAGGACGGGGACCTGGTGGAGCTGGCCGATGGGTAGCGCACCCGACGTCTACGGAAGGTGCGACGCCGCCAGATTCAGGGACTCCAACGCCCGCTCCCGCCACCGGATCGGCTCCTCCACGTCCTCGTCGATGGAAGTCGGGGGAAGTCGTACCGGACCGGCTTCTTCCCCGTCCGTTCCCTCCGGATACGCCTCCGGACGCCTCGGAAAGGCCACCTTCCGCTCGAGGCCCACCGGACCGCTCATCCGTGCCTCCGCGTGCGGATAGAATCCCCACACGGCGCCCCGGAATTGTCCCGACAGCGGGATCCGCGGCCCGCTCCTACACTGGAACCGGGATTTCGATGAGCCGCGACGACTACCACGACAGGACGATCGACGGCCACGAGCTGCGGCCGGAGAGCCTCATGATGCGCTACGGCTACCGGCCCAGGTGGTCGATGGGCGCGGTGAAGTCGCCGATCTTCCAGACCTCCACCTTCGTGTTCGAGTCGGCGGAGGAGGGGAAGGCGTTCTTCGAGGTGGCGTACGGGCTCCGCGAGCGGGGCCCCACCGAGGAGCTCGGCCTCATCTACAGCCGCCTCAACAACCCCGATCTCGAGATCGCCGAGGACCGCCTCACCCTGTGGGACGAGGCCGAGGCGGCGGCGGTCTTCACGAGCGGCATGGCCGCGATCGCCACGACGTTTCTCACCTTCCTCCGGCCCGGCGACGTGATCGCCCACAGCGAGCCGCTCTACGGGGGGACCGAGTACCTCCTGGAGCACGTGCTCACCGAGTTCGGGATCGCCCCGGTCGGCTTCCCCGCTGGCTCCGGGCCCGATCTGGTCCGCGACGCCGTGGTCCGGGGACGGGACATGGGGCGGCTGGCGATGATCTTCGTCGAGACGCCCGCGAACCCCACCAACGCGCTCGTCGACATCGCCCTGCTCGCCGAGCTCGCCGCCGCGGAGGGCGAGGAGGAGCGGCCGCTGGTGGCGGTCGACAACACCTTCCTCGGGCCCCTGTGGCAGCACCCCCTGAAGCTCGGGGCCGACCTGGTCCTGTACTCGCTGACGAAGTACGCGGGAGGTCACAGCGACCTCATCGCGGGCGCCTGCCTCGGCTCCGACGACCTCGTCTCGGCGGTGCGGTCCACCCGGACCTTCCTCGGCACGATGAGCGACGCGTGGACGGGGTGGCTGCTGATGCGGAGCCTCGAGACGCTGAAGCTGCGGATGACGTGCCAGATGAAGAACGCGCGGTACGTGGCCGACTTCCTCGCCGACCACCCCAAGGTGGAGGAGGTGTACTACCTGGGCCACCTCGAGGAGGGCGATCCCCAGCACGCGATCTACGCCCGGCAGTGCCTCGCTCCCGGGGGCATGATCTCGTTCGACGTCCATGGAGGCGAGGACGAGGCGTTCCGCTTCCTGAACGCGCTCGAGATGGTCTCGCTCGCCGTCAGCCTCGGCGGCACCGAGTCGCTGGCCGAGCACCCCGCCACCATGACCCACGCGGACATCGAGCCCGAAGACCAGCGCCGGATGGGGATCACCCCGTCGATGGTCCGCCTCTCGATCGGGGTGGAGCATCCCCGCGACATCATCGCCGATCTCGAGCAGGCGCTCGAGGCGGTGTAGAGACGGCCGGCACGAGGGATTTCCCCACACCGCTTTCCGGAATCTCCCGATAGACGCTCCTCCGGCGCATCCGTTTTGATAATAGGAAGCGTCCCTTTCGCGCCATCGGCCTCCAGGAGGGCCAGACGACCACCACGAGGGCCCGCGCCGTCCTTCTCGTCGTGCTCTTCCTCCTCGGTGCGGGAGCGTTCCTGGCCCTCGACGACCGGGCCGGCTGGTTCTCGGGACCCGCCTTGCGGAAGGGACCCGATCCCGCCATCGTCGTCCTCCCGCTCGCCGCCGACCCCGCGCTCGAGCGGTGGGGGGTGGACGTGCCGATCCTGCTCTCGTTGAGCCTCGACCAGACGGTCGGCCTCCGGGCGATCGACGGCCGGACCACGGTCGCCGCGGCCGCGAGATCCGCGACTTCGTCCGGCTCGCCCCCGGACGGCGAGGCCACGCTCGCCCTCGGCCGCGCGGTGGGCGCCCGGTGGGTCCTGGCGGGATCGATCCGATCCCGCGGCGAGGAGCTCCTCCTTTCCCTCTCGGGGCGCGACCTCGAGGAGTCGAAGGAGCTGGAGCGCGTGGAGGTTCGGGGACGGGCCGACCGGATCATCGATCTCGCCGACCACGCTTCGGCCGCGATCCTCGCGGCCCTCGGCCCCTCCTACGGATCGGCTCCTCCGCTCGCCCGGGTCGCCACCGCATCGCAGGCCGCACTCGAGGCATTCCTCGACGGGGAGAGGCGGTACCGGAGCGGCCGGCTGGACGCCGCGGCCAACGCGTACGGGCGGGCCCTGAGAATCGACCCGGAGTTCGCGCTCGCGGCGTTCCGCGCAAGCCGCGCCCTCCGATGGATCGAGGGGGGGCGGGAGCGCTCCCGGCTCGCGATCGTTCGCGCCCGGCGGAACGGAGATCGGCTCTCTCCCCGCTACCGGGCCTTCGTCGGAGCGGCATGGCGGCTCGCCCACCACCGGATCGGGGGACTCGAGACGCTTCGGGAGGCGGTTCTCCGATACCCCGACGATCCCGACGCCTGGGAGCTGCTGGGAGAGACCGTCTTCCGGCTCGGACCCCAGGCGGGGGTGGCCGACCCGGCGGAGATCGAGTACGCCCTCGCCCGGGCCACCCACCGGGCGCCGGACTTCCCTCCCGTCCGGGTCCACCGGATCGACGCCGCGATCTCTCCGGGCGCCGATCCCGTCCGCGCCCGGGCCCTGCTCGACACCCTGGCCGCGCTCGCTCCCGACGCCTGGTTCACTCGCGATCGCCGGCTCCGGGTGGCGGTGGCTTTCGGCGACTCCGCGGACCGGACCGAGGCGCTCGACGCGCTCGCCGCCGATCCGCGACGGGCCCTCGCGGCCGGTCGGGACGCGCTGTGGCACGTCTCGCACCTCGACGCGCAGATCGCGGCGCTGGAGATCGCCGCCACGGATCCGGTCTCGGTGGCCGAGGCCCGGGTGCTCCTCGCCCTCAACCATCTCCGGCGGGGCCAGATCCGCCCGGCGGTGGAGGTCGCGGGCTCGCCCGACGTTCCGCCCTCATGGCGGGCCGGCGTCCTCCTGCGGGGCCACTTCGTCCGGTTTCCGATTCCGGCGTCGGAAATCGAACGGGCGGTGGCGTCGCTCGACATGGAAGAGGCGGACCCGGTCACCCTCTTCTGGGCCGGCGTGTGGGCCGAGGAGCGGGGTCGCGCCGAAGAGCGGGGGGCCGCGCTCGCGAGGATGCGCCGCTTTGCGAGCCGGACGTTCGAGACGGGCGACTCGCTCGAGGCCCGATTCGCGGTGGGGGCCGCCCGCGCTCTGGAGGGGTTCGTCGAGTGGAGACGCGGCGAGACGCGGGGAGCCCTCCGACGCCTGGAGGGAGCGCTCCACGACGCCACCGGGACGGGCGAGCGGGCGCTGGTCAACGCCCTCGTCCGGTGGTGGGTCGCCGAGATCCACGAGGAGGAGGGCCACCCTCGCCAGGCGCTCCACCACTACGGCTCCTTCTGGGGGGATCCGTCGGCGATGGAGCGGTGCGCTGCAATCCACGCCGCGGTCGGCGACTCCGCCCTGGCCCGCCGGGAGCTGCGAACGCTCCTGTACGCGTGGCGGCAGGCCGACCGCGTGCTGGAGCCGCGGCTGGCCGCGGCGCGGGAGCGGCTCTCCGAGCTGGCGCCGCGGGAGAGCACGGACCGGAAGGCCCGCTAGGGCTCGATCCCCTCCGGCAGGCCGAAGTGGCACACCCCGCACGACTGGGTGCTCTTGTCCGCCGCGTGGCCGGGGTCGAAGTCCGGGCCGTGCGGGCTCACCCGCCAGCCGGACCTGGCGCTGTGGCACCGGAGGCACGAGTCCTCCTGGTGGCAGGAGACGCACGTCTCGAGGTTCTGTCGCGCCGCCTGACCGTGGGCCAGCAGCCAGTCGGGCTGGGCGTCGTGGTAGGCGGTGACGCCGGAGCGACCGAGCCGGCTGGCGACGTTCACCCCGGTGTGGCAGTCGCGGCAGAACGCCTCCCGGGCGTGACACGCCTCGCACTCGGTGCGGTTCGCGAACGCCTCCGCGCCGTGGTCCACCACGAAGGCGAGAGGATGGAACCCGGGACGGTCGACCCCGTCGTGGCACGCGATGCACTCCTTCTCCTCGTGGCAGGAGGCACAGTCGGGAACCCCGATCGTGGCGGCCGTCGCGTGGCGGTCGAAGAACGTCTCGTTGTGGCCCACCGGCATCGCCTCGGCCTCGGCGATCCGCACCCCGGCGGGGCCGGCGACCTGAGCTTCGGGCAGCCGGCTCGCGATTCGGGGCTGGCCCTCGCCGTGGCAGGCGGCGCAGCTCGAGCGCGCGTGGCAGTTGGCGCACTCGGCGATCTCCTCGATGGCCGCCTCCTCGTGCGTCCACGGCCAATCCTCCCGCTGGTGGCTCTCGGGCTCCGGCCACTCGCCGGGCTTCTCCGCCACCAGGGTCGCGACCCGCGGGTCCCCGGGCAGCCGGGCGATCGCGGGAACGTCGGCCGCGTTCAGGTGGCACCGCTCGCACGAGTCCCGGGTGTGGCAGACGGCGCAGTCGGCGGCCTCCTCCACGGCGCGCCCGCCGTGGGCGAAGAGGAACCCCGATTCTCCGTGGCTCGACGGCTCCGGGATGCCGGCGATGCGCTCCACCGGCAGCCCGGTGGCGGCGGCCAGGGGGAGATGGCAGGTGGAGCAGTCGACCTCCATGGCGTAGTGCTCGGCTCCGGGCGCGTGGCACTCGAAGCACGTCTCCGGCCGGGGCGGCCCCACCGCCATCCGGATCTCGGCCCCCGGAGGACGGTGACAACCCGTGCAGTCGAGCGCCCGCTCGCCCTCGCGCTCCAGCTCGGACTCGTGCTCCGGGTGGGAGAACTCCAGGTTCGTGGGTCGGAGCTCGGGCCCCTCCCACTCGACCCGCTCGAGCTCCGTTCCGTCGTGGCAGCTCGCGCACCCGTCGGGGTCGATCGAGACGATCGCGCTCGTGTCGCCCGTGGCGACGCCCCGGTGGCATCCCTCGCACGTCGGGAACAGCCCCTCGTGCGCCCGATGGGGGAAGCCGTCCTCCCGGGGCCACGAGAGGAGCGCTCCCCCTCCCAGAAGGACGACGCCGGCGAAGACCGGGATCCACCGCCGCATCAGCCGCCCCCCCTCCGCCGCTCGCCCGGGCGGGTCCCGAAGGTGTAGGAGACGCCGAGGTGACCCCGCTGCTGGGTCCAGTCCTCCACCCGGGGTCGCTCTTCGTAGGTCACGTCGTAGGCCGACCATCCGCCCGTCACCCGCACGTCGTCGCCGAGCCGCCACGCACCGGCCACGCCGCCCCCCGCGGTCACCTCCTCGCCGAGCCGGAACTCGGAGAAGGAGGTCGTGGTGGTGGCCCGCACGGAGATCCACCGGCCCGGGCCGAAGTCGTACCCCACCGAGAGGTCCCCGCCGTAGCGGGCGGCCCCGGTACTCTCGTCGGCCCGGTAGGAGGCGTCCACGAACCAGCCGGACCGGGGGTTCCACCGGACTCGGCCGAAACCGCGCCAGCCGTCGTCCTCCAGCTCGACGAAGGCCGCGCCCGCGTCGGTCTCCTCGTAACTTCGCCAGGCGCCCCCGCCCTCGAGGCGGAGGGCCCCCTCGAGCCCGTTCCAGGCCACCCACAGCCGTCCCTCGTCGAAGCCCACCGGGCTGAACGCCCCCCAGATCGTCCACAGCTCGAAATGGGGGGTGTAGCGCCGGACCTCGCCCATCGCTTGGAACCCCACAGCGATCGGGGCCGAGACCCGGGCCGAGGCCTCGTTGAGCTCCTCCCACCCCAGGTCGTAGTCGGCGGCGAGATCGACCGCCACCGATCCGAGCCGGAGCCCGAGGTCCCCCGCGACCCGCTCGGTGTAGAGGGCGAGCTCGTCGGAGCGGATCTCCCGCTGATACGTGAGCGCGCCGGTCGCCCGGCCTCCCCACCGGCCGGTCACGTCGACGCCGAAGAGGAGGCCCCGGTCGTCGGGGGCGAACTCGTCGGCCTCCTCGAGCAACGAGCCGGTACGGGGCTGGTTCAGGTTGCGAGCGAGGCTCCACCCGCCGTACACCTCGACGCGAACAGGGTCGAGTCCCTTCCACTGGAAGGCGGCCCCGTCGAAGTTGTAATAGCCGAGGCCGTTCCGGCGGAATTGCCGGCCGGCCCGCACCTTGAAGCGATCCCGGTCATAGGCGAGGTACGCGTAGAGCGCCTCGACCTCCTCCTCCGCGCGGGGCCAGAACGCGTCGCTTCCGTATCGGCCCCGAACGTGGAGGTGGGCGGCGAGCCCCTCGATCCCGGGCCAGGCGGACACCCGCACGTCCTCGGTCACCAACGAGATCGACTCCTCCTCCCCCGAGGGGAACCAGCGGCAGAACTCCCCCGGGACGCACGAGACCACCGTGCCGTCCTCCAGTGTCCGGCGCAGCCCGTCGCCGGGAACCTGGTCGGCGGGGAGGCTGTCGCGCCGCAGGCCCCGCAGCTCGATCACCCGGCCGTGGACGCTCACCTCCGCGGTGTACCCCGCCTGGCCGGCGAGCGGAGCCGGGAGCGTCAGCAGGGCCAGCAGCGCCACCGTCGCGCCGATCCGCGGGCGATTTTGCGGCCTCATCGCCGCCTCCCGGTCGGCGGCGGATCGGCCGCCGCGAAGCTCACCCGATGGCATTCCGCGCACCCCCGGCCGGGCCGGTGGTCTGCCATCTCCTGGTGGCATCCGAGACACGTGTTCCGGCCCTGGTTCATGGCGCCATAGCTCTCGTCCTCGTGACAGCCGGATCCGGCGCAACCGCGGGTATGGACCTCGCGGGTGTGCGCGTCCGCGGCAGGATCGGCGTGGCACCGGACGCACGCTGCCTCGGCGCTGTGGTGATCGGAGTGGCAGCTTTCGCATCCGCGCGTCACCTCCAGGCGGGTCCCCCCGGTGTGGCAGGTCGCGCACCGCTCCCCGCGGTGATCGTCGTGGTCGAAGACGATCGATCGGGTTCTCGCCCTGCCGGCGAACGTCATCCGCACCCCCACCGTGAGGGGAGCCGCCAGCTCGGCGCGGCCATGACAGCTGGCACACCCCACGTTCACGACGGGGCGGGTGTGGTGGCAATCCATGCACTCGCCACGCGACTCCAGCTCGATCGCCCCGTGCGTCCGCTCCACGGAGTGGCATGCGGTGCACTCGATCTCCTCGTGGTCGGCGTGATCGAAGCCGGAGACCTGCTGGAGCGGGGCGAGGGCCGGATCGGAGCCGGTCCGCAGCCCCACATAGGCCCGGGCGACCCCCCGATCGGGGGACGGCGCCGGAGCGCTCCCGTGAACCAGGCGGACGGCCGGATGCCCCGGCGGCACGGCGGCGCGCTCGCCGCCCGGATCCACCGCCTCCGCGGTCTCCTCCTCTTCCTCCATCCGGGCTCCCGGCGCCGCCGGCGGGGTCGCGCCGGTGAGGTCGATGTGACAGGCGCGGCAATCCTCCCCCTCCACCTGGAAGGTGTGGGCGGGATGGCACCGCTGGCAGTTCTCGAGCACGCCGGTGTCGAGCCCCTGGTGGAAGGGAGTGAGGGTGTCGGCCGGCGCGTGGCACTCGGCGCACCGCTGGGTGGCCGCGTCGGGGGCCTCCTGAGTGTGGGGGTTGTGACACGTGCCACACACCGCGTCGTGAGGGTCGACCTCGGGGTCCATGCCGGCCAGCACGTCGCGCATCTCGTGGCACGAGCGGCACGCCTCCAGCTGCGGTGTGAGCGCCATCCGGGCGGTGTCGAGCGCGGCACTCTCGACGACCGGGGCGGTGAACTCGTGGCAGCCGACGCAGTGGAAGCCGGTCTGGCCCGCCATCTCGCCCAGGACGATCTGGGTTCTACCGGGCTCGTGGCACCCCGACTGGCCGCACGTCTCGTCGGCCGGCACGAAGCGGTGGACCTCCTGCCCGTGGCACGTGACGCACATCACGTCCTCGAGGGCGGAGGTGTCCGCCTCGAGGTGGACCCGGTGGCCGGCCGTGGCCGCGATTCGCTGCCAGGTGCTGTCGGGGTCCTCGGTGACGTGGCAGTCGACGCACACCCCCGTCGGCACCGGGGCGTGGGGCCCGATCTCCTCGGGCCGGTCGAGGACCCACAGATAGAGCTGGCGGGCGCTGGCGAACATCGACTGCTGGTGGCAGTCGTGACAAAGCAGCTCGGAGTGCTCGCTCGTCTGGAACTTCTCGTACGGCTCCGCCATCACGTGGCAGGAGTTGCAGAACTCGTTGTCGTGCTGCATGTAGTCCCATACCCGCAGGCCCATGACGCCCGCCACGAGCACGACCAGGACCACCGTGGCCACGACCCCGGTCCTGAAGCCCCGGCTCCTGGCGTCCCACCATCCGAGGATCGCCTCCCGCCGCCACCACGCGAGCGTCACCGCGGCGACCAGCAGGACGACCACGAGGATCGCGCCGCCGAGCTGCACCCACTGGGGGACCTCCTGGAAGGCCCAGTGCATGAGCACGTCGAGCCAGCCGGGGGTGGGGGACTCCATTTCCCGCCGGAGGTGCTCCTGCTGCAGCAGCATCAGAACCATGGTCGTCGATTCTCCACGCTCACACCAGATACCCCACGATCGTCATCCCCACGATGAAGACGATCGAGCCGATGGCGAACCAAGTGACCCACCGGCTCCTCTCGCCTCGCCCCTGGGGATCGAGGAAGGGCAGGATCAGCAGCAGGATTCCGGCAACCGTGAAGAACAGGACGCCGAGCATCTCTCCCTCGAACACCCACAGGATGTGGGCCGGCAGGAACTTCAGCGCCTGGAACATGAACATGAAATACCACTCCGGCTTGATTCCCGCAGGTGCCGGGGCGAAGGGATCGGCACGCTCGCCCAGCTCGGTGGGGAAGAACGCCGCGAGCGCAGCCAGCACCGCCAGGGCGGCGAGCCATCCCACCAGGTCCCGCATCAGGAAGTTCGGAAGGAACCGCATCGAGCGGCGTCCGCCCCCTTCGTCCTCCACGGAGGGGGGCACGCTCATCCCGTGCTTCTGGACGAGATAGAGGTGGAGGCCCAGCAGCACGGTGGTGAGCGCCGGCAGGACCGCCACGTGGATGGCGTAGAAGCGGGTGAGGGTCGCCCCGGTCACGTTCTCGCCGCCGCGGAGGAAGCGGAGGGTGAAGTCCCCAACGATCGGCAGCGCGCCGGCGATCTCCGTGCCGACCCGCGTGGCGAAGAAGGCGAGCTCGTTCCACGGCAGCAGATAGCCGGTGAAGCCGAACCCCAACGCGATGAAGAACACCAGCACGCCCGAGATCCACGTCATCTCGCGCGGCTTCCGGTATGCCTTCAGCAGCAGCACGCTGAACAGATGGAGGAAAGCGGCGAAGATCATCAGGTTGGCCGCCCAGTTGTGGATCGAGCGGATGAGCCAGCCGAACTTCACGTCCGCCATCAG
>JAWVZN010000071.1:0-10476 GCA_033722155.1 Gemmatimonadota bacterium
CAGCACCGTGCGCAGGGAGCCGAACAGCCGGGTCGAGGCCCACACCAGGCCGACGAGGCCCACGATCCCGAACAGGCCCCGGTCCTCCACCATGGAGAACAGCAGGTTCTTCGCCTGCTCGCTCGCCAGCGGCATCACGCGCTGGATCAGGTCGAGGATCTGCGACCGCGCCGCGCTGGACGACTCCACCAGGACCCCGAGCAGCGAGATCGAGATCAGCAGCAGCGGGACGATCGTCACGAGGACGTTGAAGGTGATGCCGGAGGCGAGGAAGAAGATCTGGTCCCGGGAGCCCTTCCTCCACAGGTTGCCCACGTAGAACCGCGCCCAGGACGTGGCGGCCTCCCACCACCGCCGCAGGAACCGTCCTGCCGCGGCCGCTATCGCCGCCGGCCGCCGATCAGGCTGAGGAGCGCGACGAATAGAGACGCTCCGACGATCGACCAGATGAGCGGGAACGGTCGACCCTCGATGGTGATCGGGAACGGCTCGGGCAGCCCCAGCTGCGCGGCGAGCCAGCTGCCCAGCAGGGCGCCGACGAAGCCGAGCGCGATCGACACCAGACACCCGCCGGCCGAATAGCCGACGAGCGCCTGGCCGAGGGCGCCGGCGATCGCGGCGACCAGCAGCAGAAGCAGGAATCCGACGAGCGTCATCGGCTCTCTCCTCGGTCGGGAAGCGACGCTACGGGCCGGGCCAATCTATCCGGGCGATTTCTCCCGGCGCAACCGTCACCCGTCCCTCCCAGAGCCGTTCCGCGCCCCGCCACACGCGGACTCGATAGAGGCCGGGCAGGGCGGCGACGATCGGGTCGGTGCCGCTCGTCTCGGCGATCGCTTCCCCCCCGTCGGCGGCGGGCGCCACCTCGAGGCGCACCGGGGGCGCGTCCTCGTCCAGCGGCTTCGCCAGGGCGATCGCGGCGTAACCGCGGCGGCGGACGATCCGCTCCTCCCCCGGCCCCACCCGGACTCCCTCGACCACCTCCGGGGGCGCAGTGGCGATCTCGAGGCGGAAGGTTCCCGGCATCGTCAGCGCCCTGGATCCGCTCTCGATGGTGCCGTACACCTCTCCCGTGAGCGGCTCGCTCACCTCGATCGGGATCCCCGGAATCGGCCCCTCGGGGCCGACCAGCACGACCCGGATCACTCCCGTCTCGGGGAGGACGACCCTCTCGGTGCGCTCGGGCTCCACCCGGACGTCGTCGGACACGTACGGGGGGATCGTGTTCACGACCAGCCGGTATCGGCCGGGCGCGATCGGCGCCGGGCGGCCCACCGGCATCGTGTCGATCCGGCCCGCGCGGTACAGGAGCGCGCGGGTGGGGGGAGGCTCCTCGAAACCGGGGATCACGACCTCCAGCCGTCCCGGAGGGCCTCCCCCGTAGGCCACAAGTGCCGTCTCGCCGGCGCGCACCTCGACCCCCCGCCGCACCGCGAGGGAGTCGGGCAGCTCCAGCTGGACGTCGTAGCGGCCGGCGCGCAGGACCGTGGTGTCGCTGGCGACGAAATACCGCAGCTCCGTACCGCTCTCCGGGTCGTACACGGAGACGGGGGCTCGCACGGGAAGATCCGGATCCGGCCGGAGCACGACCGCCAGCCGTCCGAGATCCGCCCGCTCGACCCGGACCGTGTCGCCCGGGAGCACCATCACCCGTCGTACGGTGTCGGGCGGGGCGGTCTCGATCACCATCGTGTACATCCCCGCCGGGACGCGGGTCGGAGCCCGGCTCGTGAAGGCCGCAGTGACCTCTCCGGTGAGCGGCCGGAGCAGGCGCACCGGCGCCGCGTGCCGTCCCGCCCCTCCCAGCGACAGCCGCACGTCCACCACGCCACGGTTCGTCAGCACCAGGGCGAGCCTGCGGGCGGCCGGCACCGCGTCCCCGGGCTCGGAGATCCGCAGGAACGCTCCCGAGCCCTCGCGGCTCAGGCACCGCAACGCCTCCATCTCCTCCGGCTCGGGCTCGATCGCGACCACGTGGAGGCGCGCTCGTCGGTTGCCGCGTGGGGCGGTCAGCCGGCGCCACACCCCGCAGGCGTCGCCCCCGCAGTTGCCGACCCCGTCGGCCACGAGAACGGTGACGGGGGCCGAGTCGGCCGCGGCTCGCTCCAGGGTGTAGGCGAGGGGGGAGACCCCCAGGGGATGGACCCCGGCGATCGCCTCGCTCCACCGATCCGGCGACGCCCCGGGCCCGACGATCCTCTCGGTGTCGGTGCAATCACGGCGCAGCCGGTGGCTGGAGGCTCCGTACACCCGGAGAGAGAGGCGCGTCGGCTCGGTGTCGGCGCCGCCGGCGAGCTCCGATCGCAGGGTCCGCACGAACTCCTTCGCGACCGTCATCCGGTCGCTCCTCGCCATCCGGCTCCGCATGCTCCCCGAGGCGTCGAGGATCACCTCGACGTCGGCGGGGGGGGAGGGGGGGGCTTGCCCGGCCCCTCGGGCCGCTCCTCCCGCGAGCGCCAGCAGCGTGCCGGCGAGGACCAGGGGGAAGAGCGCGCGCGCTCTGGTTGTCAGGAGATCTTCAGGAAGCGGGTGTGGTTGCACTTGGGGCATGGAGGCAGGCGCTTCCCCGCCGCCAGGGAGAGGACGTATCCGCACTGCTCGCACTGATAGCCGCCCTGCCGCGCGATCACCTCGCCGGTCTTGAACTCGTGGCCGATGAGCAGGATCGTCTCCTCGTACTTGCGGCGGGCGAACGATCCGGCCACCACGGCCGCCGCGGCTCCTACCATCCCCCACAGGGCTCTCTTCCACTTGCTCACGGACGAACTCCTCTCGAAACGGGCGCGACCCGGGCTCCGGCTTGCCCGGCGGGCGAGCGTCGGGTGGAAGCTACCCGGCCCCCCGAACCCCGTCAAAGAGCGGCTTGACGACCGGGGGGCGGGCGGCCATACTCGTCCGCTACCGTATCCGCCCGGCCCGATGTCCGAATCCCGGAGGAGAGAGATGGCAGACGAGGATCCCGGCACCCGGTTCGAGGAGGAGATCGCCGAGATCGAGCAACGCGAGCGGACGCGCAACGTGTTCCTCTTCGTGGGCGGGATCGTCGTGGTCGTGCTGGCCGTCATCGTGGTGATCGGGATCCGCGAGCGCTCCCGGCTCGCGGAGCTCGAGGCTCGCCCCGACTTCGAACCGGTCGAGCTCGGCCGACACCTCGGAACGGTCGCCAACACCGCCGTGTTCTCCGAGGGGGACCGCCTCTTCTACGTGGAGGGGGTCGGTGAGGCGGAGATCGCCGACACCACGGAGTTCGTCCGGGAGATCCAGTACGACATGGCGGGAGAGCCCGACTCGATCCCGCCCGGCACCACCCACTGGACCCTCGCGCAGTGGGACTCCCTCCCGTACACGATCGAGCGGACGGCCAACCCCCTGATCGGGGTGACGCCGAGCGACTACCGGGAGCTGGTTCTCTCCTCGTTGCGGCACGCCGACTACGGGGCGGGCGGCCCGAACGACTGGCAGCCGCTGGAGCGGGAGGAGGCGCGGGTCCGGGTCACCGGGCGCGCGATCGAGGAGCAGGGCTCGACCTACCTGAGGGAGGACACGGTCCAGGTCCGGCTCGCGGGCGTGGAGGAGCTCACCCCCATGGATTCCCTCGAGGTGGCGTGGGCCACCGAGAACCGGGCGCCGCTCACCGCGTTCGGCCGGATCGAGCGCACCATCCCGGGTGGCGCCACCCTGTTCGTCCTCCGCACCAACGCGGTCCAGCCTCCCGAGCCGGAGGCGATCGCCACCCCGGCCGGTGGGGCCGCCGACACCACGGTCGCCGACACGGCTCCCGCCGACACCCCGAACCCGTAGCGCGCTACCGCCGCGGCGATCGGGCCACCGCGAACCGCGTGGTCGGTCGAAGCAGGGGATCGACGAAGACGTCGAACGTCCCCCCCTCGCCCTCCGGGGGGAGCAGGCGATAGTAGTCGGCGTCGAGGCCGAACATCGACCGGAAGACGTCGAAGGGGGAATCGAGCCGGATCGACTCCAGGTTCATCCCGCTCAGGGTCCCCCCCGGCACGCACCGGCAGCCGGCGATCTCCTCCGCCATGCCGTGCAGATCGACGGTCCGGTACCGGAATCTCGGGTCGTCGGTCCAGCCCCGATCGCTGAGCGCGTTGGCCAGGAACCAGTCGCGCAGGATCGTCCCGAACTCCGTCCCCGTGGCCTCCTCCACGTTGTCCACCCCCACCCTGCCGCTCTCCCCCAGGCGACGGTACACCCCGGATCCGAAACGATCTCCCAGATACAGCGCGAACAGCGTGTAGTTGCCGTTGAAGGCGGACGAGAAGCTCAGATCCAGCATCGGCCGCCCTCCGTTCTGCCATCGGAGGAACTTCGCGATCCGCGTGAGGGGCCCGTTCCAGTAGCCCTGGAGCGCCTCGGCGGCGTAGGAGAGGGCCTCGTTGAGCCACCGCTCGTCTCCGCTTTCCCCCCGGGTGCGAAGGTGGTGGGCGGCGTTCACCAGATGCTGATGCTCGTGCGCCAGGGTGCCGAAGGTTCGAGCGATCGGCTCCTCCGTCCTCCACCCCGTGTGCAGGGCCTCCACCCCCGCGGCTTGCAACCCGTTGCAGTACGCCCCTCCCGCGTCCTTCAGCTCGGGCGTCATCACGACGATCACCACCCCGTTGCCGTCGAGGTCGGGGGTGGGGCCGAAGATCTTCGTGGTGGCCGGGTAGATGCTCTCGTCGAACTCCCGCCCGATGGAATCGATCCGGGCCTGGTGGCGATCCCGGGGGGCGTCCACGTAGAGGGCGACTCGCCGCCCCAGATAACGGAGCGGCGCGGCACGGTCCACGCTCACCTTGCACGAGCGGATGTTCACGCTCGGAGCCACCCGGGTCGAGGCCCGGATCCCGCCCTCGATCTCTCCGGTGACCACGTGGCCGCGGCCGGTACCGAAGCTCCCGGGCCTGGAGGAGGAGACGTCCGGCGGCGTCAGGCCGAAGGACGCCGATCCCTCTCGGGGATTCGACCCCTGGTAGAGAAAGCGGTACGCCATCCCCCCGCGATCCTCGTCGGTCTGGAAGGGGACGAGGATCGCCTCGTCGCCCGGCTGGAAGCGGAACCGGAGCAGCGCCCCCGCCCTCGGCACGTCGACCTCGGGATCGACCTCTCCCGGCTCGAGGTCGACCGGGATGATCGGCGCGGTGACGACCCCGAACGAGAGGAACACCCTCCGGTCCTCCTCCAGCACGAACACGATCTCGGAGCGATCGGCGGAGGGAGAGGGCTCGACCGCGATCGAAGCGACGCCGTCGGCGTCGGTCGTGGCCCGGGATGCGAGCGGAGCGGCGGTCCCCTTCTCCTGCATGATCCGCAGGGTGGCGCCGGGCACCGGTTTCGTCTCCTCCTCGGCGAGCCGCCGCTGCAGCCGAACCGCCAGCTCGAGCCGCCGTGGCGATCCGACCGGGACCACCTGCATGCGGGGGGTCACGAACCGCAGCTCCAGGTCCCCGTGTCCGCCGGGGGTTCCGACCGGGCCGTCGGGCTCCGCGCAGGCGTAGAGCGCGGCCGTCAGAACGCCCAGCGACAGCAGCAGGACGGTTCGGGCGGGGCTCTCAGACAAGGGCCGTCTCCCGGATCCGCGCGGCCCGCTCGAGCGCCCGCCCCGTCCGCGACGCCTCGCACGCGACGATCTCCTCGGGCCGTCCCGCGGCGACCACCTCCCCGCCGCCGGCGCCTCCCTCGGGTCCGAGATCGACCACCCAGTCTGCGCGGGCGATCACCTCGAGGTGGTGCTCGATGACCACCACGGTGTGGCCCCGCTCCACGAGCTCGTCGAGGACGCGGACCAGGGCCCGGACGTCCTCGTCGTGGAGGCCGGTCGTCGGCTCGTCGAGGAGGTAGAGGGTCCCCCGCACGGTCCGGGTCCCCTTCCGACCCCTCTTCCGCGAGGCGGGGACGGTGGCGAGCTCGCGGGCGATCTTCAGTCGCTGGCTCTCGCCTCCCGACAGGGTGGTGGCCGGCTGGCCGAGCACCAGGTACCCCATCCCCACGGACTGGAGCACCCACAGGCCCTTCGCCACCGCCGGCTCCCCCTCGAAGAACGCGATCGCCTCGTCCACCGTGAGCTCGAGCACGTCCGCGATCGTCCGCCCCCGCCACTCGACCGACAGCACCTCGGGGCGGTACCGGCGCCCCCGGCACGCCTCGCACTCCACGAAGACGTCGGGAAGGAAGTGCATCTCGATCCGCTGGTAGCCGCCCCCCTTGCAATCGGGGCACCGCCCCTTCTCGGTGTTGAACGAGAAGTGGCCAGGGTCGAAGCCGCGCCGGCGGGCCGCGATGGTGTCGGCGAACAGCTTCCGGATCCCGTCGAAGGCCTTCACGTAGGTGACCGCGTTGGACCGCGGGGACTTCCCGATCGGGGACTGGTCGACCACGCTCACCCCGGCCAGCCACTCGGCCCCCGCGAGCGCCTCGTGCTCGCCGACCTCTTCTCCGAGGTGGGGCTTGCCCCCGGTTCCCGAGAAGCGGCGCTCGAGCCCGCGTCCGAGCACGTCGTGGACCAGGGTCGACTTTCCCGACCCCGAGACCCCGGTGACCACGGTCAGCGCCGCGAGCGGGATCGGGACATCGATTCCCTTCAGGTTGTGGGCCCGGGCCCCCCGGATCGTCAGCCGGGGGCCGTCGAGAGAGCGGCGCTCCCGCTCCGGCAGCCCGGCCTCCCCCCGCAGCCACGCGCCCGTCGGGGTGTCGGCTTCGGAGAGCCTCCCGGGATCGCCGGCGAACACCACCGATCCCCCCCGGGCCCCGGAGCCCGGACCCAGCTCGACGACCCGGTCGGCGGCCCGTACCACGTCGAGTTCGTGCTCGACCACCACCACGGTGTTCCCGCGGTCGGCGAGCGAGCGGAGCAGCGCGACGATCCTGTCGGTGTCCCGGGCGTGGAGGCCGACCGAGGGCTCGTCGAGCACGTACAGCCCGGCGGTCAGCGCGCTTCCGAGCGCGTTGGCGATGGCGATCCGTTGCGCCTCGCCCCCCGATAGGGTGCGGGTGAGCCGGCCGAGGGTCAGGTAGTCGAGCCCGACCTCCAGCAGCAGCCTGGTCCGGCGCCGCAGCTCCCGCAGGATGGGGTCGACGACCTCGTCGGGGGCGTCCGGGTCGAGCTCCTCGAGCCACCCGGCCAATCGGGGGAGCGGCCACGCCGACACCGTGGGGAGGCTCTCGCCGCCCACCAGCACCCACCCGGCCTCCGGACGCAGCCGCGAGCCACCGCAGTCGGGACACCGCCGATACGACTGATAGCGGCGGAGGAAGAACCGCACGTACGCCTTGTACTTCTTGCGGGTCAGCCCCTCGAGGAACGGGATCGCCCCGTCGAAGGAGGCGCCGCGCCACCGCCCTCCCCACAGCAGGACCTCCCGCGCCCCCTCCGGCAGCGAGGTCCACGGCTTCTCCCACGGCAGGTCCGCCTCGCGGGCGAAGAGGCGGAGCCGCTCGCGGCGCCGTCCGTAGCGCGGCTTCGTCCACGGGTCGATCGCCCCGTCGGCGAGGGAGCGCTCCGGATCCGGCACCACGAGTCCGGGATCGAACTCCAGCAGGTTGCCGAACCCGTTGCAGGCGGGACACGCCCCGTACGGGTTGTTGAACGAGAAGAGGTTGGGACGGGGACGGGGGAACTCGCGGCGGCACCGGTCGCACCGGTAGTGTCGGCTGTAGCGCCGGGCCGATCCGGGGTCGATGTCGTCCCTGGCGAAGAGCGCCACCTCGCCCTCGCCCTCCTCGTAGGCGCGCTCGACGGCCTCGGCGATCCGGGCCCGGTCCACCGACCCCACCCGGACCCGGTCGACCACCACGAACAGCGGGGTCTCGCCGGTCAGGTCCCGTCCCTCCTCGAGATCGTCGAGGTGGATCTCGGACCCCGCGGCCAGAAGCCGCACGAAACCGAGCGCCCGGAGGTTCTCGACCAGCACCCGATGGGTGAGGGCCTCGGAGACCGGGAGCGCGAAGGTCACGTACCACGCCGACCCCTCTTCCCCCTCCGCGAGCCGCTCCGCCACCGCCGTCGGGGTGAAGGAGCGCACCCGGATCCCGCACTCGGGGCACACCACCCTCCCGGCGCGGGCGTACAGCAGCCGGAGATGGTCGTACACCTCGGTCGCCGTTCCCACGGTGGAACGTCGCGTCCGGGTCGGGTTCGCGCGCTCGATCGCGATCGCCGGGGGCAGTCCCTCGATCGCGTCCACGTCGGGGCGCGGCAGACGGTCGAGGAACTGCTGGGCGTAGGTCGACAGCGAGGTGACGTAGCGACGCTGCCCCTCCGCGTACAGGGTGTCGAGCGCGAGCGAGGACTTCCCGGACCCGCTCACCCCCGTGATCACGTTCAGCTTCGCGCGGGGGAACTCGACGTCGATGTCGCGGAGGTTGTTCTGACGGGCGCCGCGGACGGCGATGGCGGTGGGAGAGGTCACGACACGTGGAATTTAGGCCGGTCCCACCCGTTGGCAAAGCGCCCCGAGGTCGGATAGCTTCGACCCTCTATGGCGAGCGAATCGTCCGGCGAGGAACGACGCGAGCGGATCCGCGAGGAGTGCCTCTCCCACATCGACGCCCTCTACGGAGCGGCGTTGCGGATGACGAAGAACGAACGGGACGCCGAGGATCTCGTCCAGGAGACGTACCTGAAGGCGGTCCGAAACCTCCATCGCTACCGGGAGGACGCCGGGTGCAAGGCGTGGCTCTTCACGATCCTCACCAACACCTACATCGACATGTACCGCAAGCGGAAGCGCTCCCCCCGGAAGGTGGAGTTCGACGAGGAGGGCGCGACCGGGATCTACGACCGGATCGTCGACCACTTCCCCGGCAAGCCCGAGACCGGGCTCAGGCACAGCAAGGACGACCTCGAGACCTTCCTCTCCCACTTCATGGCGGACGAGGTGAAGGCGGCGATCGACGACCTGCCCGACATCTTCCGGGAGCTGATCGTCCTCCGCGATCTCGAGGGCTTCTCCTACAAGGAGTGCGCCGAGATGCTCGACATCCCGATCGGAACCGTGATGAGCCGTCTCCATCGCGGACGCAAGCATTTGCAGGAAAAGCTGTGGGACTACGCCCGGGAGCGCGGCTACGTGAGCGAGCCCAGGGAGGCGTGATGGTTCGCGAGATTCCCTGCGAGGAGGCGGCCCGCTACGTCTACGGTTATCTCGACGGCGAGCTCGAGCCGGAGACGGAGAAGGAGTTCCTCCACCACGTGGAGCGGTGCCGGAAGTGCATGGGGGTGACGGAGTTCGAGCGGCGGATCCTCGAATTCGTCCACCGCTCCTCCGGCGTCGAGGAGGCCCCCGAGGGGCTGCGCGATCGGGTCGACCGCATCTTCGCCACGGCGGGGGACGCCGGAGGAGACGGGGGCTAGATGGCCCGGGCCATCCCCCTCTTCCGGCTCGCGGACATCAGGGTGACGCTCGATCCGAGCTGGTTTCTCATTTTCCTGCTCGTGGCGTACTCGCTCGCCGTCGGCTATCTGCCCCAGCAGCTGCCCGAGGCGGGAGCCGCGATCCACTGGGCGCTCGGCGCCTTCCTCGCGGCGGCGCTGTTCCTCAGCGTGGTCGCGCACGAGTACTCCCACGCGCTGGTGGCGCGGAAGCGGGGCGGCGACGTCGACGAGATCATGCTCTTCATCTTCGGCGGGGTCGCCAAGCTGAAGGCGGAGCCCGAGGACGCCGCCAGCGAGTTCCTGGTCGCGGCCGCCGGGCCGCTCCTCTCGATCGTGCTCGGCGTCTCCATCCTGCTGGGGGCCGGCGCCATCGAGCCGGTCGCTCCCGCCGCGGTGGTCACCGGGCTGACGTGGCTCGGGTGGATCAACCTCGCCCTGGCGATCTTCAACCTGGTTCCCGGCTTCCCGCTCGACGGCGGGCGGATCCTGCGCGCGATCCTGTGGTGGAGAACCGGGGACTTCGAGGACGCCACCGTTGGAGCGGCGAGGACGGGTCAGGTGATCGCCGGGCTCCTGATTCTGAGCGGCCTCGGCCTCACGTTCTTCACCGGCGCGTTCAGCTGGCTCTGGGAGGTCCTGATCGGCTGGTTCCTGTGGTCGGCCGCCTCCCGCAGCATCCGGCTCGCCAGGCTCCGCGACGCGGTCGAGGGGGTGCCGGTCCGGGAGCTGATGACCGAGCGCGTTCCGGCGGTTCGCGCCGACCACGACGTCCGCTCGGGCCTCGCCCAGGCGACGTCGGGCGACTACCCCGAGATCGCGGTGATCGAGCGCGACGGGACCCTGGTGGGGGTGGTGACCGAGGAGGCCCTCACCGAGGCGGCCGAGGAGCGGCCCGAGCGACCGATCGGCGAGGTCGCCGAGCCCGCCGACGACGCCCAGACGATCGATCCCGACGAGGACGCCCAGACGCTCGTCACCCGGCTGAGCGCCATCGGCGACAAGCTGCTCCTGGTGGTCGAGGACGGGAAGCTGCTCGGCACGGTCGATCCCCGGAGGTTGGTGGAGTCGGTCCGGGAGTCGGGCGAGGGCGAGCCTCCCGCTCC
>JAWVZN010000072.1:0-9826 GCA_033722155.1 Gemmatimonadota bacterium
AACCCGGTGAGGTCCTCCCCCTCGGCCACCATCACCGGGATCGGGCGGGTGAGGTTCGCCACGGTGCGGGCGGCGTTGCGGTAGGCGCGGATCCGGAACGGGTTGGCGCCCTCGATCTCCAGCAGGTCGGCGACCTCGTTCAGGGTGGCGGCGATCTCCACGTTCTCCATCTCACACCCCTTCGCCGACGTCGGCGAGCAGATCGAGGAACGCCTCCTCGTCGAGCGTCTCCACCCCGAGCTCCTCGGCCCGCTCGGCCTTCTTCCCGGGGCCCTCTCCCACCACGACGAAGTCGGTCTCGCCGCTCACCGAGGGGATCGCCCGCGCCCCGAGCGACTCCACCCGCTCGGTCGCCTCGCTCCGGGTGAAGCGGTCGAGCGATCCGGTGAAGACGAAGGTCCTCCCCTCCAGCGGCCGCTCCTCGGGGGGCGCGGGCGCCTCGATCTCGAGGCCCACCTCGAGGAGCTCGTCGATCGCCTCGGTGTTGCGCTCCTCGTCGAAGAAGCCGCGGATCGCGGCCGACATCTCGGGGCCGATCCCTTCGACCTCCTCGAGCTCCTCGACGGTCGCCTCGCGGATCGCGTCCAGATCACGGAAGTGCTCGGCGAGATCCCGGGCCACGGTGGCCCCCACCTCCCGGATCCCGAGGCCGTACAGGAAGCGGCGCAGCTCCACCTCGCGGCTCTCCTCGATCGCCTCGACCAGCTTCTCCGCCGACCGCTCGGCGAACCCCTCGAGCGGGAGCAGGTCGCCCGGCTCGAGGCGGAAGAGGTCTGCGAGGGACGCCACCAGGCCCCGCTCGACCAGCAGCGCGACCGTCTTCTCGCCCAGCCCCTCGATGTCGAGGGCGCCGCGCGAGGCGAAGTGCTCGATCCTCCCCTTCAGCTGGGCCGGGCACCCGAACCGGTTCGGGCACGCGGTGTAGGGGCCGCGCTCCTCCAGCTCGGCCCCGCAGGCGGGGCACGCTTCGGGCATCTCGAAGGGCTCGGCCCGCTCGCGCTCGGGCTCCTCCACCCGCTCCACCACCTGGGGGATCACGTCGCCGGCCCGCTGGATCCGCACCCGGTCCCCCTCGCGGACGTCCTTGCGGGCCACCTCCTCGCGGTTGTGGAGCGAGGCGCGGGAGACGGTGACCCCGCCCACCTCGACCGGAAGCAGCAGCGCGATCGGGGTGATCACGCCGGTGCGGCCGACGCTCGGCACGATCCGCTCCACCCGGGTCACCTCGCGGCGGGGCTCGAACTTGAACGCCAGCGCCCAGCGGGGATGGCGCGCGGTGGATCCCATCTCCTCGCGCGCCGCGAGGTCGTCCAGCTTCACCACGACCCCGTCGATCTCGTAGTCGAGCTCGTCGCGCCGCTCGACCCACTCGGCGTGGTAGTCGAGGATCCTCTCCACCTCCTCCGCGGTCTCGACCCCCTCGGGGATCCGGAAGCCCCACGCCTCGAGCGCCTCGATCACGTCGACGTCCCGCTCGAAGCCGTCGCCCTCCGCGGCGAGGACGTCGTAGGCGAGGAGGTCGAGGGGACGCTCGGCGGTGATCCGGGAGTCGAGCTGCCGGAGCGATCCCGCGGCGGCGTTGCGGGGATTGGCGAACGGCTCGCCGCCGCGCTCCACGATGGTGCGGTTCAGCTCGTCGAAGCCCGAGATCGGCATCATCACCTCGGCGCGCAGAGAGACCACCTCGGGGATCGGCCACTCCTCGCGCAGCCGCAGCGGCACCGAGCCGATCGTGCGGACGTTCTCGGTCACCGCCTCCCCGCGGGTGCCGTCTCCCCGGGTGACGGCCCGCGCCAGGGCGCCATCCTCGTAGACGAGCTCGACCGAGGCGCCGTCGAGCTTGGGCTCGAGCAGGTAGAGCACGTCGTCGCCCACGGCGCGGCGCACCCGGTCGTCGAAGCGGCGGAGCTCCTCCTCCTCGCGGGTGGAGTCGAGCGAGAGCATCCGGACGGTGTGCTCGCGGGTGGGGAACTCGTCGAGCGGCTCGGCGCCGACCCGCCGGGTGGGGGAGTCGTCGGTGGCGAGCCCGGGGAAGCGATCCTCGATCCGGACCAGAGCCTCGAAGAGCCGGTCGTACTCGACGTCGGAGATCTCGGGGCGGTTCTCCACGTAGTAGAGGCGGTCGTGGCGCCGGATCTCCTCGCGCAGGTCGTCGACGATCTCCGCCGCCTCCTCCTCGGAGAGGCCTTCGACCTCGTCGGGATCGGGAAAGCGGGAGAGGTCAGCCACGGCCGATCGCGCCCGTCACTCCGCGAGCCACACGACGAGAGCCAGCGCGGCGAGCAGGACGGTCCACAGGAGGATCGCCCAGCGGGTGGCCCGGCGGGCGCGCTCCTCCTCCCACCAGCTGAGCGGACGCACCCCCTGGAGGAGGAAGGCGAGCACGCCGGCCAGGTTGATCGCGATGACGTTCGCCAGGACCAGCAGGGCCGCGTCTCCGGCGGGCGCCCACCGCGCCGATCCCAGCAGGAGCCCGCAGGCGACGGTCGGCGGCAGCAGGGCGACCGCGACCATGACGCCCACCAGGGCGGAGGCGAACCCCACCGTCACCGACACCACCCCCGCCCCCCCGGCGGCGAGCGCCAGCACCATGTCCGGGAGGTCGAGGCGGATCCCCTCCAGCACCGGCTCGGTCAGCACGTTCGGCCCCAGCGTGAACCCCGTGACCGCCGCCACCGCGAGCGCCACCCCCACCCCGGCCAGCCCGTTCGCGACGCCGCGCTTCACCAACTCCACGTCGGCCAGCGTGGTCCCGAGCGCGACCGCGACGTTCGGGGTGAGCAGCGGCGCGATCACCATCGCCCCGATGATCACGATCGTCTCGTCCCGCACCAGGCCCACCGCGGCGACGACCGAAGCGAGGGCGACCAGGGCGAGGTACGGGCGCGTGATCTCGAGGTTCGTGGTCACCGTGGCGTACAGCTCGTCCCGGCTGATCCGGGACTCGCCGGCTTCCTCCTCTTTTTCCTCTTCCGGACTCTCCTCCTCCACGAACGCCTCGCGGGGGATCGCCGCCGTCACCGGGAGCAGCACCATCCGGAACCCCTCGGCGTCGCCGAACGCCGTCTCCAGCTCGTCGAGCAGGTCCTCGCTCCCCTCCGCGGGATGCACCACCTGGAGGAGGGTGGCCCCGGAGTCGAGCGCTTCGCGGATCAGCAGCTCCGCCCCGTGCTCCTCGAGGACGGGAAGCGCCTCCTCGACGCGGTCGCCGGGGAGGAACACCTGGAGGACGCGCAGGTCCACCGCCCCGGCGCTATGCCCCGTACTTGCCGAGCCGGCCCGCGTGGGCCATCGCGAGCGGCATGAGGCTCCGGCCGGGGAAGCGGGGCCCGAGCGCGCCGGCGAGGCAAGCCCGCTCGCCGAAGCGCTCCACCCGGTCGGGCCGGCAGCGGGGGCTGTAGAGCAAGACCGGAACGGGGTGCCACGAATGGTACCGGAGGGTGGCCGGGGTGGAGTGATCCCCGGTGACGAGGAGGACGTCGGGGCCGAGATCGAGCAGGCGCGGGACGTGCCCGTCCACCTCCCCGATCAGCCTCGCCTTCCGCTCGAAGTCCCCGTCCTCGCCCGCGGAGTCCATCGGCTTCACGTGGACGAAGAAGAAGTCGAACTCCTCCCACCGCTCCGCCACGAGGTCGAGCTTCTCCGGGGTCGACTCCGGGCTGTCGAGAACCTCCATCCCGACCAGCCGGGCCACCCCCCGGTACATCGGGTACTCCGCCACGGCGGCGGCGCGGACCCCCCACACGTCCGGGAAGGAGGGCCAGCTCGGGCGCTTCGAGAAGCCGCGCAGCAGGAGGCCGTTGGCCGGCCGGTGGTCGGCGAGCCGCTCGCGAGCCTCGTCCACGAACCGGGCCACCAGCTCCGCCGTCCGCTCGGCGTCGGGCTCGGCGGGCTCGGGGTCGAGGGGAGCCTCGTCCACCTCCTGGGGGTCGGTGTCCCGCACCTCGCCCGAGAGGCCGTCGCCGCGGAGCACCAGGAGGAAGCGGTACTCCCTCACCGTCTCCACGTGGACCTCGACCCCGGGCAGCTCGATCTCCCGGAGGATCTCCACCAGCTCCCGGTTCCGCTCGGTGGGGATGCGGCCGGCCCGGCGGTCCTCGACCCGCCCGTCGGCGTCGATCGTGGCGAAGTTGCCGCGGGCGGCCACGTCGCGATCGGTCAGGTCGAACCCGATCCCGAGCGCCGAGAGAACCCCGCGGCCCACCCGGTAGCGGAGCGGATCGTAGCCGAACAGGGCGAGGTGGCCGGGCCCGCTGCCGGGCGTGATGCCGGGGGCGACCGGCTCGTGGAGCCCGCAGACGCTCCGGACCGCGAGACGGTCGAGGTTCGGGGTGGCCGCCTTCTCCAGCTCGGTCGGCCCGATCTGCCGGAACGGCGCCCCGCCGAGGCCGTCCAGCACCAGCAGGACGACCTTCGTGTCGGCCTCGTTCTTCAGCTCTCGCAGCGCCTCCAGGTCCATCGTCATCCGCCTCCTTCCGTGTCGGCTCCCCCCTCGTCGCTCCGCTCCCGGGCGATCCGCTCCAGGAAGCGGCGGACCGCGTCGGGGTCGGCCAGGGCGTAGCGGGCGCGGGTGGCCCGCTCGCGGTCCTCCCCCTGCACCACGATCCCCACCCCCTCCTCCTCGATCGCCTCGAAGGCGTCCTCGTCGGTCAGGTCGTCGCCGAGGTAGAAGGGGACCACGTCGTCGCGGTCGAGCCCCAGGACTTCGAGCAGCCACAGCAGGGCCCGCCCCTTGTCCCATTCCATGTCGGGCCGGAGCTCGAAGATCTTCTTTCCGCCGGTCTTCCGCAGGCCCTCCACCCCCTCGAGCGCCCGGTCCACGGCCGCCTCGATCGGCCCGACCCGGTCGGGATCGGCCTCCCGGAAGTGGAGCGCGACGGCGAACCGCTTCCGCTCGATCCAGAGCCCGGGGAGGGAGGGGAGGAGCCGGTGGAGGCGCTCCTGGGCCTCGTCGAGCGCCGGGACGTGCTCCTCCCCCCTCGCGTGGCGCTCGCCGGACGGGTCGAGGATGTCGAACCCGTGGCTTCCGGCGTAGGCGATCCCGTCCACCTCCACCATGGCGCGGACGTCGTCGAGGTCGCGGCCGCTGATCACCGCGACGGCGACGACGTCCCGGAGCCGACGGATCGCCTCCCGGGTCTCCTCGGGGAGGGTCGCCTCGGCGGGATCGCGGACGATCGGGGTGAGGGTGCCGTCGTAGTCGAGGAAGAGGGCCGGCTCCCGGCCGGCGAGCGACCGCTCGATCTCCTCGAAGCGCTCCAGCGCCGAGGGGAGCCCGGCGATCGAGGAGGCGGTCATCGGCGCGGGGGCGCCGGTCAGACCGCCGCGGGGCGGGGGCCGGCGGCCGGCAGCTGGACCGGCAGCTCGTCGAGGTCGAAGGCGTCGACCGCCACCACCTCGCGGCGGGCCTCCTCGGCTGCGACGAACCGCTCGCACTCCTCCTCGTCGAACACGCCGGCCCGGCACGCCTCGTCGCCGAGCCGCTTGGGCTCGTCGGGCTCGAGGGTCCCGTCGCGGATCGCCGCGCGGATCCGGGAGAACAGCTCCTCGGTCTCGTGGGCGAGCCGGAAGGCGCGCTCGAAGTCGGAGAGAGGGCCGATGTCCTCGTCCTCGGGCAGGAAGGTGCCGGACACCAGCGCCTCGCGCGCGGGACCGGGCGTCATCATCGCCTCGGCCACCTCGCGACCGAGCTCGTCGGAGGGGGCGAGGCCGATCGGGTTGAGGCGCGACCAGGCGGCCACCGGTCCCCGGAGGATCCATCCGAGGACGGGCACCGGGAAGTTCTCGTAGATCCCCATGAGCGCCTCCTGGATCCGCCACAGCGCGTGCTCCACCGACCACCGGAGGAACGGCTCCTGCTCCTCGGGCCGCCCGTCCGCCTCCCACTTCCGGAGCGCGCAGACGGCGAGGTACTGCCACGAGAGGACGTCGGCGAAGCGGCCCGAGATCCGCTCCTTCCGCTTGAGCGCGCCGCCGAGCCCGAAGAGCGCCAGATCCGACATCAGCGCGAAGGTCGCCGACGCCCAGGCGAGCCGCCGGTAGTAGCCGGCGGTGGGCCCGGAGACGGGCGAGCCGGCCAGCGCACCCCGGCTCAGCATCAGCACCTTGGCCCGGAAGAGGTTCCGGACGAGCATCCCCACGTGGGACCACAGCGCCCGGTCGAACGCCTCCACGTTCCCCTCCTCGAGCGCGGTGAGCTCGTCAAACGCGTAGGGGTGGCTCCGGATCAACCCCTGGCCGAAGATGATGAGCGATCGGGTCACCACGTTCGAGCCCTCCACCGTGATCGCGATGGGGACGGCGACGTAGTCGTAGCCGAGCACGTTGCTGGGGCCCAGCGCGATGCCCTTGCCGCCGAGGATGTCCATCGCGTTGTTGAGCACGACCCGGTTGCACTCGGCGGCGTGGTACTTGGCGATCGCGGAGACCACGGCGGGCTTCTTCCCCTCGTCGAGACCCCCGCAGGTGAAGGTGCTGTAGGCGTCCAGCAGCCAGGTGAGCCCCCCGATCGGCGCCAGCAGCTCCTGGACCCCCTCGAAACGGCCGATCGGCACCCCGAACTGGCGCCGCACCACCGCATAGGCGCTGGCGGCGCGCACCACCAGCTTGTCGCCGCCGCCGTTGAGGGCGGGGAGGAAGATCCCGCGGCCGCCGGCGAGGGTCTCCATCAGCATCCGCCACCCGTTGCCGGCCTGCTCGGGCCCCCCGATGATGGCGTCGATCCCCACCACGACGTCGCGCCCCTCGGTGGGGGAGTTGATGAAGGGGGTGCGGAGCGGGTCGTGGCGGCGGCCGATCCTGACCCCCTCCCGGTCGGTCGGGATCAGCCCGCACGTGATCCCCGGCTCCTCGCCCCTCCCGAGGAGGTTCTCCGGGTCCTTCAGCTGGAACGCCAGGCCGTGGACGGTGGCCACCGCGGCGAGGGTGATGTACCGCTTCTCCCAGTTCAGCCGGATCTTCAGCTCGCCGTCGTCGCCGCGGAACACCACGCCCTCGGAGTCGATCGACGCGGCGTCGGAGCCGGCGTCGGGCTCGGTGAGGGCGAAGCACGGGATCTCCTCGCCCCGCGCCAGGCCGGGCAGCCACCGCTCCTTCTGCTCCTCGGTGCCGTAGTGGACCAGCAGCTCGGCGGGGCCGAGCGAGTTGGGGACCATCACGTCGACCGCCAGCGGGACCGAGCGCGAGCCCAGCTTGGCGACCACGGCCCGCATCCCGTTGGCGCTGAAGCCGAGACCCCCGTGCTCCTCGGGGATCACCATGCCGAGGAAGCGCTCGCGCCGGATGAAGTCCCACACCTCGGCGGAGAGGTCGTTCCGCTGGCGGATCTCCCAGTCGTCGGTCATCCGGCACAGCTGCTCGACCGGGCCCTCCAGGAACGCCCGCTCCTCCTCGGTGAGCTCGGGATACGTCTCGCCGAGGATCCGGTCGAAGTCGGGACGGCCGGTGAAGAACTCCCCCTCGACCCACGTGGTGCCCGCCTCCAGCGCGACCCGCTCGGTGTCCCCGATCTTCGGGAGCAGGCCCATGGCGGCCACCGCCTTCATGATCGGGGTGGTCACCGCGATCCGCCGCAGCGGGCGCACGTTGAAGAGGAGGGCGAGCGCGGCGAAGACGACCCAGAGCCACACCGGGGCGGCGAGCCCCCACAGGAGCGCCGCCGTGGCGGCGGTCCACACCCAGAGCGGAGCGCCGACGTATCCGAGCGCGAACAGCGCGACGATCCCGGCGACGATCGTCGCCGCGGGGTGGATCGCGGTCAGGCTCCCGTAGCCGGGCATGAGAGAAAGAGTAGCGCGAGGCGGGGCCTCCCACCAGAGGCGGAGTCGCCCGTCATCGATCTTACCTCCCGGGCCCGCTGCCTTCGGATATCCTGAGGGTGTGCATTCTGGCGTTTCCCCACACCGCTATGGCGCTTCTCCCGACAGACGCGCCCCGGAGAGGCCGGTATTCTGAGATGGCGATGGTCCGCTTCGACGACACCGTGAGGCCCGACGACGGCGCGCTCGCCCTCTACCTCGAGGACATCAAGAACCATCCGCTGCTCTCCCGGGCGGAGGAGGCGGATCTGGCGCGGCGGATCCGGTCGGGCGACCAGCTCGCGCTGGAGAAGCTCGTGCGTTCGAACCTCCGGTTCGTCGTGCTGGTGGCGAAGCGGTACCAGAACCTCGGCATCTCGCTCCCGGACCTGATCGCGGAGGGGAACGTGGGCCTGGTTCGCGCCGCCCAGAAGTTCGACGAGACGAAGGGCGTGAAGTTCATCTCGTACGCGGTGTGGTGGATCCGCCAGGCGATCCTCAAGGGCCTCGCCGAGCACGGCAAGTCGGTGCGGCTGCCCGTCAACCAGGCGACGAACCTCAACCGTCTCTCCCGGGTCGAGGCCGAGCTCTCCCAGAAGCTGAAGCGGACCCCCCGCCACGAGGAGATCGCCACCGCGATGAACCTGACGGTCGAAGAGGTGTGGAGCCTGCAGCTCGCCTCCCGGGAGTCGGTGGACCTGGACGCCCCGCTGTTCGACGACGACGAGGAGAAGACGCTGCTCACCCTGATCGAGATGAACGGGGACGAGCCGGGGCCCGAGGAGCGTACATGGGAGCAGGCCCGGTCGATGGAGATCGGGCGCGCACTGGACTCCCTCGGGCCCCGCGAGGCGAACGTGGTGAGGCTCTACTACGGGCTCGACGGAAACGAGCCCCTCACCCTGCGCGAGATCGGGACGATCTACGACCTGTCCCGGGAGCGGATCCGGCAGATCAAGCAGCGCGCGCTGGAGCGGTTGCGTCACGTGAAGCAGGCGCGCCGCCTGGAGCCGTATGCCCACTGAGGAGGGAGACCCGGCGATGCGACTTCCGTTCGAGCACCGCGCCGACGCCGGCCGGAGGCTGGCCGAGCGGCTGGAGGAGCGCTCGCTCAGCGATCCGCTGGTGCTCACCCTGCCCCGCGGTGGGGTGGCGGTGGGTTTCGAGGTCGCCGCCGCCCTCGGGGCGGAGCTCGACGTGACGGTCGTCCGCAAGCTCGGCGTCCCCTCCCGGCCGGAGCTCGCCATGGGCGCCATCGTCTCGGGCGGGATCCGGGTGCTGAACCCGGAGGTGATCGGCCCGCTGGGGATCGACGAGGAGCGGATCGAGCGGGTGACCGGGATGGAGCGGCGCGAGCTGGAGCGGCGGGAGAGGGTGTACCGCAGCGGCCGGCCGCCGGCCGAGGTTTCGGGGCGGACCGTGATCCTCGTCGACGACGGCGCCGCCACCGGCGCCACCGTCCTGGCGGCGATCCACGCCCTCCGGAAGCGCGACCCCGCCCGGCTGATCGTCGCGCTGCCCGTCGCCGCCGCGGAGACGGTGCGGAGGATCGCGGCCGAGGCGGACGAGGTCGTCTGCCTCGCCACCCCGGAGCCTTTCTTGGCGATCTCGATGTGGTACCGGGAGTTCAGCCCGGTGATCGACGAGGAGGTCCGGTACCTGCTCGAGCGGGCGGAGCGTCTGCGCCGCCACGGGCCCGCCGGGTCCCACGAGGTCGTGCCCCCCGAGCGCCCCGAGACGGCGCCGGACTTCCGCGAAGTCGGCCGGAGCGCCTGACGCCCGCGCGAGGGGGCTTCAGCCGCCACCCTCCCCGCTCCGGGATCCGCACCCCGCCGCTGGCGATCGCTCCCATCGCCGGCTCGGGCCGGCCGGGCGCGCCGAGCTTCCGCCGCTCCTCCTCTCGATTGCCGTCCGCGGCCCCCGCGGCTACCCTCGCGGAGGAACGTCCGACGAGGGGGGAGACCGGGCAAGTGGCTGGATGACGACACCGACGGGAGCACCGCAGCTCTTCGCCCTCGAGGGAAGCCGGC
>JAWVZN010000073.1:0-9787 GCA_033722155.1 Gemmatimonadota bacterium
CACCGTCATCTCGTCGAGGAACTCCAGGCTCCCGCCCATCGGGATCCCCCGGGCCAGTCGGGTCACCCGCACGCCGTGGGATTCGAGGGCCCGCCGCAGCCACATCGCGGTGGCCTCGCCCTCCACGTCGGGGTTCGTGGCGAGGATCACCTCCTCCACCTCGTCGGAGCCGACCCGCTCGAACAGTCCGTCCACGTTGAGCGCCTCGGGACCCACCCCGTCGAGAGGCGAGAGGCGGCCGTGGAGGACGTGGTAGCGGCCCCGGTACTGTCCGCTCCGCTCGATCACCTGCACGTCGCTCGGCTCCTCCACCACGCAGATCGTCGCGTCCTCGCGCCGGGGATCGCGGCACACCGCGCACCGCTTCCCCTCGGCGATGTTCCCGCACGCCTCGCAGAACTCGATCCGGTCCTTCACCTGGAGGATCGCCTCGGAGAGGCGCGAGACCCTCTCGCGGGGCTGCTTCAGGATGTAGAAGGTGAGGCGGTTGGCCGTCTTCCGGCCGATGCCCGGGAGCCGGGCGAGCTCCTCGATCAGGGTCTCGAGCGCGTCCGCCAACTCAGAAGAGGCCGGGCAGGTTCATTCCCCCGGTGAGCTTCTTCATCTCCTCCGAGGCCATCTCGCCGGCCCGGCTCAGCGCCTCGGAGACCGCGGCGACGACCAGGTCCTCGAGCATCTCGACATCGTCCGGATCGACGACCTGGGGGTCGATCTCCACGGACACGAGCTCCTGCTGGCCGTTGGCCACCGCGGTGACCATCCCGCCCCCGGCGCTCGCCTCGACGGTACGGTCGGCCAGCTCGGCCTGGACCCTCGAGACCTGGCTCTGGAGCTTCTGGGCCTGCTGAAGGATGTTCTGGATGTTGTTGTTCATCGGATTTTCGTCATGCTCCTTTCGTCATTGCGCCGACGATCGTCGGACGCGTACCACGTTTGCGTCGAACAGGTCCACCGCCTGCTTGAGGAGCGGATCCCGCTCGATCCGGGAGTCCCGCTCCTTCGCCTCCACCTCGCGCGCGGTGGGGCCGCGGGCCGGGGCGCGGGGCGGGTCGGAGCCGCCGGCTTCCTCCTCCGACGCGTCGGACCCGCCGCCGGAGGCCCCGGCCTCCTTCCCGGGCTCCTCGATCCGCACCTCGATCCTCCCCTCGAAGCTCCACCGGCGCTCGAGGACCGCGGCCAGCGGATCGAGGGTCCCCCGCGAGCGGAGCTGCTCCAGCCGGAACTCGGCGGCCGGCGGCAGGGTGAGGACGATCGTCTCGCCGTCGCATCGGGTGGGCCGCGCGCCCTGCAGCGCCGCCGCCACCGTGGGACGGGCCTCGTGCACCTCCCCGATCACGCTCTCCCAGGCCGCGATCAGGCGTGCCTCGTCGAGCTCGCCCGCCGCACCGGCGGCCGGGGCAGTCTCCTCGTTCCCCTTCGCCTCCCGCGTCTCCTCCGCGCGGGCCGTCTCCGCCCCGCGTCCGGGGTTCCCGGCCGAGGCCGGCCCGCTCGCCGAGCCCGAGCCATCCAGCGCGGCGAGGGCGCGCTCCACGTCCACGGCGCGGTCCAGCAGGGCGAGACGCACCAGCAGCACCTCGAGCACGAGGCCCTGCTGGGTCGAGCGCCGGAAGGCGAGCTCCTCGTCGGTCGCCAGGGTGAGCATCCGGAGCAGGTCCTCCGCGCCCAGCGCCGACGCCGTCTCCCGATAGGCGTCGCGGTAGCGGTCGGGCACCTCGACCGCCCCCGCCCCGCCGCCGAGCGCGAACAGAAGGCAGTTGCGAAGGTGCTCGAGGAATCCGGTGTAGAACTCCTCCAGGTCGTAGCCCGCCGAGCGGATCTCCCGGGCGAACTCGAGCGCCGCGGCGGCGTCGCCCTCGGCCAGCAGCCCGGTCAGCTCGAGATACCGCTCCTCGTCCGGCATCCCGATCAGCCGGCGCAACGACTCGACGTCGACCGCCTCGCCGCCGAAGGCGACCAGCTGGTCGAGCAGGCTGAGCGCGTCCCGGAGGCTGCCGTCGGCCTTCTTGGCGATCGCGAAGCCGGCCGCGTCGTCCAGGTCGAACGCTTCCCTCCGGACGATCTCCTCCAGCCGCTCCCGGATCGCCGGCAGGGGGATCGGCCGGAAGTCGAACCGCTGGCAGCGGGAGAGGATCGTCGGCAGGATCTTGTGGGGCTCGGTCGTCGCGAGGACGAACACCACGCTCCTGGGCGGCTCCTCCAGCGTCTTCAGGAACGCGTTGAACGCGTCCTTGGAGAGCTGATGGACCTCGTCGACGATGTACACCTTGTAGCGCCCCTGGGCGGCGGCGTACTTCACCGTCTCGCGAAGCTCCTTGATGTCGTCGATCCCGCGGTTGGAGGCGGCGTCGATCTCGATCACGTCGAGCGAGCGCCCGGCCGCGATCGCCTCGCAGTTCGCGCAGCCGCCGCACGGCTCGCCGGTGATCCCGGTCTCGCAGTTGAGCGCCTTGGCGAGCAGCCGCGCGGTCGTCGTCTTGCCGGTCCCGCGCGGGCCCGCGAACAGGTACGCCTGCGCGATCCGGCCGCGGTCGAGCGCGTTCGTGAGCGTGCGGGTGACGTGATCCTGGGCGACGACGTCGGCGAACGTCGCGGGGCGGTACTTGAGCGCGAGCGGCTGGTGGGACATGTCGCTCGAGGAGTCCCCCGAGTACGGGATCAGAATCCGATACGAAATACCCCAGGTTTACCGCAGCGACCCGAGCGCCTACGTACCGCTGCTACCTTCCGGTCCTGACGGGGTTGGTAGGATCGGGCCCTGCGAACCTGGGGCATGGAGAAAGGTATCCCCCCACCCCCCGCCCGTCAACGCGCCCGCCGACCCGTCCGGGGCGCCGCGCGGCCCGCTTGAACGTCCGTTCGGACCCCGTCTATACTGGACCGATTCCCGGACCCGATCCCGGAGTGGCCGTTGCCCGATCCGCGCTCGCGCCGCCTCGCCTGTCTCATGTTCACCGACATCGTCGGCTTCACCGCCCTCGCGCAGAGGGACGAGGCGAAGGCGCTGGCGATCCTCGACGAGCAGCGCGTCCTGCTCGAGCCCCTGGTGGACGAGCACGGTGGCACCGTGGTGAAGGCCCTGGGCGACGGCTTTCTGGTGGAATTCGGAAGCGCCGTCGACGGCGCGCGGTGCGCGGTCCGGATCCAGGAGGCGGTGCGGGAGCGAAACGAGACGGTGGACCCGCGGGATCGCTTCCGCCTGCGGATCGGCCTTCACGTGGGCGACATCGTCCTCGAGGAGGACGGGGACGTGCTGGGCGATGGCGTGAACGTGGCCTCCCGGGTCGAGTCGTGCGCTCCCCCGGGGGGGATCTGCGTGACCGAGGACGTGGCCCGCCAGGTCCGCAACAAGCTCGACCACCCGGTCGAACCAGCCGGCAGACGGCGCCTCAAGAACGTGCGCCGGCCCGTGAGGTTGTACCGGATCGTCCTGCCGTGGGAGAGGGGGGGAGCGGTCCGGAGCCGCCTGGCCGGGCTCGCCTCGCTCGCCACCGGCCGGCGCGCCGCCGTCCTCGGGGCGGCGCTCCTCGCCCTGCTCGTCCTGTTGTGGAAGCTCGGCGGCGGGGGCGGGGCCGGCGGGATCGACTCGCTGGTGGTGCTTCCGCTCGAGAACCTCACCGGCGATCCGGCCCAGGAGTACTTCGCCGACGGGATGACCGAGGCGCTGATCGGAGAGCTGGCGCAAGTCGGCGCGCTGCGGGTGATCTCCCGGACCTCCGCGATGCAGTTCAAGGCGACGGACCTCTCGGCGCCGGAGATCGCCGAAGAGCTCGACGTCGACGCGGTCCTCGAGGGATCCGTCCAGCGCTCCGGCGACCGGGTGCGAATCTCCGCCCAGCTGGTCGACGCCTCCGCCGATCGCCCGGTGTGGACGGAGAGCTACACCCGGGAGCTGAGCGACATCCTCGCGCTCCAGAGCGAGATCGCCCGTGACGTGGCCAAGCGAGTGGAGATCGCCCTCACTCCCGAGGAGGCCCGGCGGTTCGCCGCGTCCCGGACCGTCGATCCCGCCGCTCACGAGGCGTACCTGAGGGGGCGTGCCGCCTGGCACGAGTACGCGCGGTCGCCGGAGGCGATCACCGAGGCGATCGAGCACTTCGAGCGCGCCCTCGAGATCGACCCCGACTACGCTCTCGCATGGGCCGGCCTCGCCGACGCCCACCTCGTCTACGCCCACTTCGGCATGCGGCCGCGGGAGGCGCTGGCGGCCGCGAAACGCCACGCCATCCGGGCGCTGGAGCTCGATCCCGACCTGGCGGAGGCGCACACCGCCCTGGCCGACGCCCGCTTCCACCTCGACTGGGAGTGGGAGGCGGCCGAGGCCGGCTTCCGGAGGGCGCTCGAGATCGCCCCCGGCTACTCCACCGCCCACTGGTGGTACAGCGGGCTGCTCTCCGCGCTGGGACGCCACGAGGAGGCGATCGAGGAGATCCGCCGCGCCCAGGAGCTCGACCCCCTGTTCGCGGGCGGCTACTCCTTCGCGGTGCGGGTCTACTGGTGGGCCGACCGCCCGGGCCTCGCGCGGGCGGAGGTGGAGCGGCTCCGCCGAATGGCTCCGCCGGACTCCCCCGGCGGCCTGCGCGTGTACGCGTACCACGCGCTCGCCCTACCGCAGGGTCTGGTGGCGCGGATGGAGGCCGCCCACAGGGCCGGCGAGGGCCACCCCTCCTTCCTCGTGACGCTCGCCCTCCAGCACGCCCGGGAGGGACGCGAGGCGGCGGCGCGGTCCGTCCTGGAGGACCTCGCCCCGATGTCCGACCGGATGCCCTATCAGCTCGCCCGCGTCCACGCCTCCCTGGGGGACGTCGACGAGGCGCTGGCGTGGCTCGAGCGGGCCGCGGAGATCCGCGACGCCGCGCTTCCGTGGGCGAACGTGGAGCCCCTGTTCGACCCGCTGCGGAAGGAGCCCCGCTTCCGGGAGCTGATCCGGCGAATGGGGTTGGGCTGAGCGGTGGAAGGTGGCCGCCGAACGATCGGACTCGACGGCGGCCGTGGTCAATCCCGACGGAAGCCGGCTTCCCTCTCCCCCTCCCGCTCGAATCCGCACTTCAGGAACCGCAGCGGGGACTCCTCCTGTCCCCACCGGAGCCACAGCCAGATCCCGACGTACCCGAACGAATGGAACAGGAGAGCGAGTCCCTCCTCGAGGAACAGCTGATGGATTCCGTGGAAGACCACCACGATCCCGTACCCGGTCAGGACCACGCACACGAGGAGGTACAAGGCTCCCTTCGCCAGGCGAATGCGACGACGCATCATCGGAGGTACTCCTCGTCGTTGAAGCCACGAACCCAGTATCCCCGCCGTGCGAACTCCGCCTTCTGCTCCTCCGTCAGCAATGACGCCTCCTCCCTGTCGATGATCCGCCTGGGTCGCGGCCCGCGACCGGGCAGATCGCATTTCATCTCGGCGACCGACCGGAAGTCGGCCCATTTCCCGTCACGGATGAACACCCCGTGAAAGCGTTTCTCTCCATCGCACCTCAGCTCCCGCGCCGTCGGAAGACCGGCCCCCAGATCGATCCTCGACAGCTTCGTCTCGGGAATTCTGGGAATCCGCTCCCGGCTGTACTCCACCTCGATCACGGGCGAGTCGATCACCTGGCTGGAGAGTTGGAACTCCAGCCGGACCGTATCGCCGGAATTCAGCTTCACGCTCCGGGACGCCGGACGATAGCCGAGATACGAGGTGGACACTCGATAGGTCCCGGGAGGAACACCCTTGATCAGGAACGATCCGTCGTCGGAGGTGATGGTCCCGAGGCTGGTCGTCTCGATGACGACCTGGCCGCCGATCAACGGCTCCCCCGTCTCCTCGTCGATCACGCTTCCCGCCACCCTCCCCCCATCCGCGGTCGCCTCCTGGCTCGCGAGTGGCAGAGGCTGGGTCAGGAGGGCCGTGGCGAAACAGACCGCGAATGCACGGCTGCTCCGCATCGAACGCGTCACGCGTCGCGCGTGTCCGGCTCCAGAGCGCCGTCGAGCGCCAGTTCCGGCATGTCCAGGAAGTACGAGTCGCACGCCTTGTCGATCAGATCCTCGCTCAGCCGGGTTTCCTCCTCGAAGTACTTGGCGATATCGCACAGATGCGAGACCAGGTCCCGCGGATGGCACGAGCGGGGAGCGATCCCCAACCGCTCGTAGTAACGCCGGAAGATCCGCCGCACGACCCCCTTCCGGGGCTCGATTTCCCGGTTTTCGCAGCACTGTCGAAAGATCCTGCGGTAGGTGTCCAGGGACGGATCCTTCACGTGGATCTTGTAGTGGATCCGCCTCAGGAACGCTTCGTCCATGAGTTCCCTCGGATCGAGGTTCGTGGCGAACACGACCAGACAGTCGAACGGGACGGGGAAGCGGTGGCCGGTGTGGAGGGTCAGGTAGTCCACTTCCTTCTCGAGGGGCACGATCCAGCGGTTCAACAGGTCCCGCGGGCTCACGAGCTGCCTGCCGAGATCGTCGATGATGAGAACTCCCCCGTTGGCCTTCATCTGGAACGGAGCCTGATAGAATTTCGTCCGGGGGTCGTACTGGAGGTCGAGTTCGTTCAGCATGAGCTCCCCCCCGACGAAGACGGCGGGGCGCTCGGCCAGGACGAACCGGGGGTCGTGGTCCGGCGGGCGGCCGAGCCACCCTTCCTCGGTCCCTTCCGTATCGCGCTCGACGGATCGGTGGTACACCGGGTCGTGGACCACGATCACCTGGCCCTCGATCTGCACCGCGTACGGCAGATACAGGCTGCCCCCGATCAGGCGAGAGATCGCTTCGGCGATCGCCGTCTTTCCGTTCCCCGATTCGCCGTACAGAAACATCGATTTCGCGGAGTTGACCGCGGGACCGATCTGATCCAGGAGCTTCTGGTTCAGGACCAGGCCCTCGAACCCCGATTCGATGTCTGGACGGCGAACGTGAACGTTCTTCACCGACTGCCGACCGACCCATTCGCGATACCTCTCCACGGGCACCGGGATCGGTCCCACGTACCGTCCGCTCTCCATCGACTCCCGGGCCCGTTCGCGACCCGCCCCGGTCAGGTCGAACACGTATCCCACACGGCCGTGACCGCGGGTTCCCCCCACCTCGACCAGATGCCGCTGCTGGATGCGCTCGAGGATCTCGTCGAGGAGGACGAAGGGAAGTCGCAGGTACTCGCTGAGCTCCCTCCCCGTCAAGCTTCCCTGAACGTACAGGGTCTTGAGGGCGAGCTCGGTGATCGTCTCCCTGGAGATGCCCGTCTCCTCCAGAGAGCCGGGAACGGGCGGGCCCCCGCTGCGAGTCGGTTCGGTGAAGGAGAGGGAGGTGGCGGGATCGCTCATTTCATCCATCGGGCGAAACTCGGGTCTCTCCTCAAGTGACGTTCTGCATGATGTCCAGGAAGTGCATGATCGCCGGACCCAGGATCACCACGAACATCGCGGGGAAGATGAACAGCACGAGCGGAAAGACGAGCTTGATCGTCGTCTTCGCCGCCGCCTCCTCCGCCCGCTGCCGTCGCTTGGTTCGGAGCGTCTCGGAATGAACCCGGAGCGCACGCGCGATCGAGGTGCCGAAACGGTCCGTCTGGATCAGCATCGCCGCCAGCGAGCGGATGTCGTCCACTCCCGTTCGCTCTCCGAGCCGGCGAAGGGCATCTTCGCGCGGGGTCCCGGCCCGGATCTCGAGGTTCACGAGGTTGAACTCCTCGCTCATCGCGGGGCTCACGGGGTGCATCTCTTCCGAGACCCGGGAGAACGCCTGGTTCAGGCCGAGACCCGCCTCGACGCATACGACCAGGAGGTCGAGGGTGTCCGCGAGCGCCATCTTGAGCTCCTTCTGCCGGGCTCGGACTCGCCGGATCAGCCAGTAGCGTGGCGCGATCCAGCCCACGAGGGTGGCGACCGTGGCCAGGAGCAGGAGCCCCCCGGGCGTCGTACCGGCGACCGAGGCGACCGACGCCGCCCCGATCCCGAGTGCGAGGGCCAGCAAGATCCGGACAGCGTAGTAATACGCCACGGAATGAGGTCCGCGGAACCCGGCACGGGCGAGGTCGGCCCGGACGGACTCGTCCTTTTCCCCGTCTTCGCCGGCCACCGCTCCGCCGACCTTCTGGAGCATCTCCTCGACCTGTCTCCGCCGATTCCTGCGCTCCTGCACCGGATCGTGCGCTTTGGTGGGGCCCGCGTCGCGAACCTCGCCCAGTCGCCGTCGCACCCCTTGGCCGCGCACGGGCGCCACCACGCCGATCGCCACGACGATGAGCGCGACCGACATCGTGACCAGTGCCGCGACCACGTACTCCATTCCGACCCCTCAGATCTCGATGTCGACGATTCTACGAATCACGAAGTACCCGATCAGCTGGAGCATCAGGGCCACCATGATCAACATCCGGCCGACCGGCTCCGTCCACAGGACACTCATGTATTCCGGGTTGAGCATGAAGATCAAGAACGCGACGACGAAGGGCAGCGCCGCGAGCAGATAGCCGGTGAAGCGCCCCTGGGCGGTGTAGACGCGAACCTGACGTTTGATGGTGAAGCGCTCGCGGATCGTGTTCGAGAGGTTGTCGAGGATCTCCGCCAGGTTCCCTCCGACCTCGCGCTGGATCAACACCGCGGTCACGAAAATCCGGACGTCGCTCAGATCGATCCGCTCGCTGAGACCGACCAGAGCATCGGCCATGGGGAGGCCGAACTTCTGCTCCTCGAACACCTGCCGGAACTCCCGGCCCATCGGGTCCGGCATCTCGTCGGCCACCATCTGCAGCCCGGTCGCGAACGCGTGTCCCGCGCGCACCGATCTGCCGAGAAGATCGATCGCATCCGGGAACGCCTCCTCGAACGCCTCCAGCCTCTTTTTCTTCTTCCATTTCACGTAGAGGTACGGAACCGCGGCGGCCAGAAGAGCCGAGGGAAGGGCGATGAAACCGGCCCCCGTGAACGCGTAGCCGACGAGCCCCCCGACGAGTGCTGCACCCACGATGAGGGCATAGAGCCTCGCCACCCCCCAACCGAGCCCGGCCTGATCGAGCAGCCGACCCAGCTCGGGCCCGCGCGGCAGCCGGTCCAGCAGGGATTGGAGCCTGTCTCGTTCCTCCTCGGAAAAATCGTGGAAGAGATCGGCCTCGGCCCGCTCGTCCGCCGCCCCCTCTCCGGCCCGGACGCGGCCCACGAAATCGCGATGCCGACGGCGGCTGGTCCACCACTCCCAGGCGAGGGACAGTGCGACGATCGTCAGCGCGGCGGTCAGGGAAATCAGGACCGCGATGAGACGGGGTTCGGCGAGTCCCGACGTCACCGCTTCCTCGCGTGGTCCGAACCCGCGGGGAAGTCCGAGAACATCGCGGCGGGCAGGTGGACCCCGGAGCGCTCGAGCCGATCGGCGAACTTGGGACGGATGCCGGTCGCCCGGAAGCGGCCGAGCACGCGGCCCTCCTCGTCGATCCCCTGGCGCTCGAACTGGAAGAGCTCCTGCATCGTGATCACCTCGCCCTCCATCCCCACGATCTCGGAGATCGACGCGATCCGACGCCGTCCGTCGGAGAGGCGCGCCACCTGGATCACCACGTCGATCGCGTTGGCGATCTGCTGGCGCATCGCCTTCTCGGGCACCTTCAGGTTCGCCATCGAGACCATCGTCTCGAGGCGGCTGAGCGCGTCACGGGTGCTGTTGGCGTGGAGCGTGGTGAGCGAACCTTCGTGGCCCGTGTTCATCGCCTGCAGCATGTCCACCGCCTCCGGGCCCCGCACCTCGCCCACGATGATCCGGTCGGGGCGCATCCGGAGCGCGTTGATCACCAGCTGCCGGGCCGTCAC